>JAEPNS010000192.1 GCA_017643325.1 Alphaproteobacteria bacterium
TGTTTTTCGCGCGCTTCGACCCGGAGTTGAGCGGAAGCCCGAAAGCGACCCGCGCGGCCAAGAAGCTGCGCGGCCAGATCGCCGAGGGCCTCGACGCCGTGGTGAACCTCGACGAGGACCGGATCATCCGCCGGTTCGTCAACGCGGTCGAATCCACGCTGCGGACGAATTTCTTCGTCACCGACGCCGACGGCGAGCCGATGCCGTATGTCTCGTTCAAGCTCGACAGCCGGGCCGTCGACGAACTTCCCGACCCGCGGCCGATGAAGGAGGTCTTCGTCTACAGCCCGCGAATGGAAGGCTGCCACCTGCGCGGCGGCGACGTCGCGCGCGGCGGCATCCGCTGGTCGGACCGGCGCGAGGACTTCCGCACCGAAATCCTCGGCCTGCAGAAGGCGCAGACGGTCAAGAACGCCGTCATCGTGCCGGTGGGTGCGAAGGGCGGCTTCGTGTGCAAGGCGCTGCCGGCCCCGACCGGCGATCCCCAGGCCGACCGGCAGGCCATGCAGGAAGAGGTGATCGCCTGCTACTCGACCCTGATGTTCGGCCTGCTCGACATCACCGACAATCTCGTCGACGGCAAGATCGTGCCGCCGGACCAGGTCGTGCGGCAGGACGGCGACGACCCGTATCTCGTCGTGGCCGCCGACAAGGGCACCGCGACATTTTCCGATATCGCGAACGGGATCAGCCAGGATCGCGACTTCTGGCTCGACGACGCGTTCGCGTCGGGTGGCTCGGCCGGCTACGACCACAAGAAGATGGGCATCACCGCGAAGGGTGCCTGGGAATCCGTCAAGCGGCACTTCCGCGAGATCGGTCACGACACCCAGTCCGAGGACTTCTCGGTGGTCGGCGTCGGCGACATGTCCGGCGACGTGTTCGGCAACGGCATGCTGCTGTCGGAACACATCCGCCTCGTGGCGGCGTTCAACCACCTGCACGTCTTCGTCGACCCGGACCCGGACGCGAAGAAGAGCTTCGCCGAGCGCAAGCGCCTGTTCGAGATGCCGCGCTCCGGATGGACCGACTACGACACCGGGCTGATCTCCAAGGGCGGCGGCGTGTTCGACCGGAAGGCGAAGTCGATCAAGCTGAGCGCGGAGATGAAATCGCTCCTCGGCGTCTCGCGCGAGCAGATGACGCCGAACGAACTGATCCGCGCCATCCTCGTCGCGCCGGTCGACCTGCTGTGGTTCGGCGGCATCGGCACCTACATCAAGGAATCCGGTGAATCCCAGGCGGACGCCGACGACCGGTCGAACGACGCGGTGCGCGTGGATGCGGACACGCTCAACTGCAAGGTGATCGGCGAAGGGGCCAACCTGGGCCTGACCCAGCGCGGGCGCATCGAGTACGCCCGGCACGGCGGCCGGCTCAACACCGACTTCATCGACAACTCCGCCGGCGTCGACTGTTCCGACCACGAGGTGAACATCAAGATCGCGCTCGCCGATGCGGTCGCGTCGGGCGATCTGACCGTCAAGCAGCGCGACCGGCTGCTGGAGAACATGACCGACGAGGTCGCGCGCCTCGTCCTCAACGACAACTATCTCCAGACCCAGGCGATCTCGCAGGCCGAACGCCATGCCGCGGACCAGCTCGAGGCCCAGTGGCGCGTCATGCGCGCGCTGGAACGCCGCGGCCTGCTCGACCGCGCCATCGAGGAGCTGCCCGATGACGAGGGGATGGCGGAACTGCAGGAAGACGACCTCGGCCTCACGCGGCCGGAATACGCCGTCCTGTTCTCGCACGCGAAGATCGCACTCTACGGCGACCTGCTGCCCACCGCCGTTCCGGACGATCCCTATCTGGTCAAGGACCTCGCGCGCTACTTCCCGAAGCCGCTTCGTGAGAAGTTCCCGGAGCAGATCGCGCGCCACCGCCTCCGGCGTGAGATCGTCGCGACCTACGTCACCAACTCGCTGGTGAACCGCGTCGGCGCGACTTTCGTGGAGGACCTCCAGGAGCGCTCCGGCGCGGCACCCGACGACATTGCGCGGGCCTATGTGATCGCGCGCGATGCGTTCGACCTGCGCCCCGTCTGGCGCGACATCGAGGCGCTGGACCTCAAGGTGGATGCCCGTGTGCAGCTCGACATGGCCCACGAACTGGAGCTGCTTGTCGAGCGGATGACGGTCTGGTTCCTGAACAATGCGCGCCGCCCGCTGGAGATCGCCGCAACGATCGACCGGTATGCCCCCGGGATCCAGGAGCTGGTCTCGAACCTGCCCGAGATCGTGGCCGACGAGGACCGTGCGGATATCGAGGCCCAGACCGGCCGGCTGGTCGAGGAGGGCGTGCCCAAGGCGCTGGCGCGGAAGGTCGCGAGCCTCGACACGCTGGCGGCGGGGGGCGATGTCGTCCAGATCGCGCGCGAATCGGGCGTGCCCGTCCTCGACACGGGGCGGGTCTATTTCGAACTCGGATCGCGCCTGAACATCGACTGGATGCGCCACGCGGCGAAGTCCATCGATGCGCAGACCGACTGGGAGCGGCTCGCCATCGACTCGATCGTGGATGACAGCTACGCCCACCAGTCGTCGCTCACGAACACCGTGCTCGATGTCGCGGGCGCCGGGCGTCTCGGCAAGAAGGCCGCCGACGGCGTGATCCGGACCTGGATCGAATCGCGGAACGGCGCGGTCGAGCGCACCTGCCAGGTGCTCGATTCGCTGCGCGAATCCGAGAGCATCGACCTCGCGATGCTGACGGTCGCCAACGGACAGCTCCGGGGCCTGCTGGGCCGATAGGCGGCGCTCCGGCACGCTGCTAGACTTGGGGCCCGGCCGCACGGGCCGCCACATCTCATCGGGCCACCCTTGAACACGACCGTACCCGCTACCGCCGGGAAACTGGCGATTCTCGCCGCGCTCGCGGCCTGCATGTCGACCTCGCTCGGCGGGTCGGCCTTCGTGGCGATCCGGTTCCTGGTCACCGAGACCGAGCCGGTAACCATTGCGTTCCTGCGCAATTTCACGGCGGCGGTCATCCTGACGGCGATCGCGCTTGTGATCGTCCGCCGGTGGCCGAACCCGCGTGCGTTCCTGATGATGGCGCTGATGGGCGCGCTGTTCTTCGGCGGGCTGCAGCTGATCTTTTCCAACGCACTGGCGTTCACCACGTCGTCCCGCGGAGCGCTGGCCTATACGACCTCGCCGTTCATGACGTTGCTGATCGCGGCGATGTTCGGCATCGAAAGGGCGACGCGCCAGAAACTTGCCGGCATCGTGCTCGCGACGGCGGGTGTGGTGGTGGCGCTCGGCCAGAGCGCCGGGGCGCCACCGGACGCGTGGATCGGTGACGGGCTCATTCTGGTCGGGGCCCTGATCACGGCGGTCTACGGTGTCTGGTCGAACCGCGCGCTGCGCGACCAGTCGCCGCTCGTGGCCGTGGTCGCGGGCGTCGTGCCGGGGTCGGCCATGCTCTATGCCGTCGCGATGGCGACCGATGCGCCCGCCTTCACGCCCGAACTGTCGCGCACCGGCTGGTTCGCGATCGCCTATCTGGGGATCGGCGCGGCGGTGATCTCCTACACGCTGTGGCTCTGGGCGCTGCGCAACACGACCCCGACTCTCGTGGCCGTCGCGCTGCCCATGAACCCGCTGATGGCGCTGTTCTGGGGCGCCGTCCTGCTCGACGAGCGGATCACCGTCACGATGCTGGCGGGCTTCGCGCTCGTGATCGCCGGGATCGCGGTCACGAACTGGCAGCGCCGGCCGAAACCCGTGCCGGCATGACCGCCACATCGGATCAGGGTGCCGCGGCGGCGCGCCTCGCCCTGCTGGCCGCCGTCGCCGCCGTTCTCGCACCGTTCGCGGCGGGCACGACGCTCGGCGCGATCCGGTTCGTGGCGGACGGTCTCGATGCCCTGACGATCACGCTGCTGCGCCTCGGGATCGGTGCTGCGATCCTGCTGCCGCTGGCGCTGGTCTTTGCCCGCGGCTGGCCGCGCGGCCGCGACCTGTGGCTGGTGATCGGGTTCGGGGTGCTGATGTTCGGGGTCAGCCAGTGGCTGGTCTCGGCGTCGCTGGTCTACACCTCGGCCGCGCGCGGCGGGATCCTGGCCTCGACCGTGCCCTTCATGACACTGGCGATCGCGGCCTCGTTCCGGGTGGAGCGGTTGACCTGGCTGAAGGGCGCGGGCGTGTTCGTGGCCAGTGCCGGCGTCGTCGTCGCGCTCTGGCAGGATGCCAGCGCGGTGCCCGGCGGCTGGCGGGGCGATGCGCTGATGCTGGCGGCATCGGCGGTGCTGTCGGTGTACAATGTCGCCTCGCGCCATCTCGCCCGCCGGTATCCGCCCTTGATCTACGTCGTCTGCAATCTCGTGCCCGGCGTCTTCGTGCTGGCCGCGCTCGCCGCGGCGGGCGGCGTGTCCGCCGCGGACATCCCGGTTGACCGGGACAGCCTGCTGGCGATTGCCTATATCGGCGTCGTCGGCAGCGCGCTCACCTATTTCCTCTGGCTGTGGGCGCTGCGGCACACGACGCCGACACGCGTCGCCATCGGCCTGACCATGAACCCCGTCGGCGCGCTCGCGGCCGGGGCGGTGGTGCTGGGCGAGCCGATCACCCTTGGCGTCTGGCTGGGGCTGGCGTGCATTGTCGGCGGGATCCTGCTCACGAACTGGCAGCTCCGCGACAGGGGGGCGGGCGATGGCGGCTGACGAAAAGACCCCGCCGTTCGAGCGCCGCGCGGTCGCGTCCTGGTGCGTCTACGACTGGGCGAACTCGCCCTTCCCGGCGGTGATCCTGACCTTCGTGATCCCGGCCTACTTCGCCCAGGCGGTGGTCGGCGACCCGGCCCGCGCGACCGAAATGTGGGCCGTCATGACCGGCGTCTCCGCGCTGGCCATCGCCCTGCTGAGCCCGGTCCTGGGTGCGATCGCGGACCAGGGCCGCGCCAGGAAGCCGTGGCTGGCCTTCTTCAGCGCCGTGATGGCCGCCGGCTCGGCGCTGCTGTGGTTCGCGGGACCGACCCCGGACGACGCGATGCTGGTGCTGCTGCTGGTCGGCGTCACGGTGGTCGCGTTCGAATTGTCGATGGTGTTCTACAACGCGCTGCTGCCGAACCTCGTGCCGGCGCACTGGCTCGGGCGCATCTCGGGCTGGGCCTGGGGGCTGGGCTATATCGGCGGGGTCGGCGGGCTGCTGCTGGTGCTGTTCGTGTTCGTGCAGAACGACACGCCGCCTTTCGGGCTCGACCGGTCCGCCGGCGCGCTGGAGCATGTCCGCGTGTCCGGCCCGGTCGTCGCGGTGTGGCTGCTGCTGTTCTGCCTGCCGCTGTTCGTCTGGACCCCGGACCCGCGCGGCAAGGGCCTCGCCATGGGCGCGGCGGTGCGCACCGGGTTCCGCGAGCTCGTCACGACCCTGCGCAACATCCGGTCCTACCCGCAGATCTGGCGCTACCTGCTGGCGCGGATGCTGTTCACCGACGGGATCAACACGCTGTTCGCCTTCGGCGGCGTGTTCGCGGCGGGCACCTTCGGGATGGCGGTGGAGGAGGTGATCGTTTTCGGCCTGATCCTGAACGTCACCGCCGGCCTGGGGGCGTTCCTGTTCGGCTGGATCGACGACTGGATCGGCGCCAAGCGCACCATCCTGATCGGGCTCGCGGGGATCGTCGTCGGCGGCGTCCCGCTGCTGATGGTCGAGTCCAAGCTCGCCTTCATCGTGCTCGGCTCGGCGCTCGGCATCTTCTTCGGTCCCGTCCAGGCCGCGAGCCGCTCGCTGATGGCGCGGATCATCCCGCCCGGCACGGAGACGGAAATGTTCGGCCTCTACGCGCTGTCCGGGAAGGTCACGGCCTTCATGGGGCCGTGGCTCGTGGCGCTGGTGACGGCGGCCACCGGCAGCCAGCGCTGGGGCATGGCGACGGTGCTGCCGTTCCTCGTCGTCGGCGGAATCCTGCTGCTGGTGTGGGTGCGCGACGTGCCGCCCGGGCGGGAGGACTAGTCGGCCAGCTTCACCGCCGTGCCCGTGGCGACGACCATCAGCATCGAGCCCTTCTCGCCGACGACCTCGTAGTCCAGCGACAGGCCGACGATGGCGTCCGCGCCGAGCGCCGCCGCCTCCGCCCGGATGTCCGCCATCGCGCCGTCGCGCGCGGACGCCAGGACCTTCTGGTAGCTGCCCGAGCGCCCGCCGACGACGTCGCGTACCGACGCGAACACGTCGCGCACGATGTTCGCACCGACGACGCTCTGGCCCGCGCAGATGCCGAGGTAACCGGCGATGGCGCGGCCCTCGACCGCGCCGGTGGTGGTGACGATCATCGCGCGCCCTCCTAGTGCCGGAAGTGGCGCATGCCGGTGAACACCATCGCGATGCCGGCCTGGTCGGCCGCCGCGATGACCTCGTCGTCGCGCACCGAGCCGCCCGGCTGGATCACGGCCGTGGCCCCCGCCTCGATCGTGGTCAGCAGGCCGTCGGGGAACGGGAAGAAGGCGTCGGACGCCGCGACCGACCCGGACGTGAGCGGCTCGGACTCCCCCGCGGCCTCGGCCGCCTCCCTCGACTTGTGAGCGGCGATGCGCGCGGCGTCGACCCGGCTCATCTGGCCCGCGCCGATCCCGACCGTCGCGCCGTCCTTCGCATAGACGATGGTGTTGGACTTCACATGCTTGCCGACGGTGAAGGCGAACAGCATGTCCGCG
>JAEPNS010000193.1:0-6227 GCA_017643325.1 Alphaproteobacteria bacterium
CATGGGCTACTCCGAAATGATGACGGAGCGTTCGCTCGGGCCGCAGGACTTCGGCAAGTATGACGGCTATCCGCCGATCGTGCTGCGTAGTGGCCGCCACCTCTTGCGGATCGTCGACGAGATGCTCGACGTGTCGAAGCTCGAGGCGGGCGCGATGGACCTGTCCGAGGACGTGATCGACGTGTCGCAGATGATCGGGAATGCCATCAAGTTCGTCGCCCCGAGCGCCCACCGCGACGGTGTCGCGCTGGAATGGGAGGCGCCGGAGCGACTGCCGTACCTGGCCGGTGACGCGACGAGGGTGCGCCAGATTGTCCTGAACCTGCTCTCGAACGCCGTGAAGTTCACGCCCGAAGGCGGCACCGTGACGATCACGGCCGCAGATGTGGCAGACGATGGTCTCGAGATCGTCGTGGCGGATACCGGGATCGGGATTTCGCCCGAGGATATCGAGAATGTCCTGGTGCCGTTCGCGCGGATGGAAAATCGCGAGCATCTGCAGCGCGTGCGAAGCCTGAAACCGGACAGCGGCCACAGCAGCACGGGTCTCGGGCTGCCGCTGGTGAAACTGCTCTGCGACCTGCACGGCGCGGAATTCGAACTCACAAGCTCGCCGGATGTCGGGACCCGGGCGCGTGTCCGTTTCCCCGCGGATCGCGTGCTCCCCGGGGAGAATGTGGCGGGCCTGCGCGCGGTGTCCTGACGCCCGCCTGGCGATATCCGGCAACGGCCGTAGCGAAATCCTTAAGACTTCAACCGTAACCTGTCCGACCCAACGAACGCACACCGGGGGTGCGCGCGGCGGAACCATGGGTATCCGATGAGCAAAAGCCGGACTGACATCACGGGCCCCGTGGATCCGCGCCAGGTGGACGCGGAACTGATCGGGAGCCTCTACAAGCGGACGACACCGCTTCTTGTGGCGAACATCGGTGCCGCGACGCTTCTGACGATAGCGCTGTGGGCCACGGCGGACCGCCTTGTTCTGCTCGGGTGGTTCTGTGTTCTGACGGCGTGGACGATGGTGCGTTTCCTGCTTGCGCGTCTGTTCCTGCGCAAGCCACGGGACATCGAGGAGTCCCGTCTCTGGATTCGCTATTTCGCTGTCGGATCCGGGGTGGCCGGGACCATCTGGGGGCTGTCCGTCTTCCTTGTCGGGACGCTGGAGGCGGAGAACACCCGCCTCGTGGTTCCCTTCGTGATGGCCGCGCTCAGCGCGGCGGCGATTGCCGGATACTCGAACAGCATGCTCGCGTTCGCGGCGTTCATCACACCGGCGCTCGTGCCCTACGCGATTCGCCTGATCTGGCTCGACGGGACCCCCGAGCCGATTATCGCGGCCTTCGTGGCCTTTTGGGGGTTCCTGCTCTGGACGATGGCGCGACACCTCAACCACAGCTTTCGCGACAGTCTCGCGCTGGCCCTGAAGAATGCCGGCCTTGTCGACGGGCTGACGGTTGCGCGCGACCGGGCCGAGGCGGCGAACCTGTCCAAGACGCGCTTTCTCGCCAACATGAGCCATGAGTTGCGGACGCCGCTGAATGCGATCATCGGCTATTCCGAAATGATGGCCATGCGCATGCTGGGCCCCATCGGGAACGAGAAGTACGAATCCTATCCCGACGATATCCTGAGCAGCGGGCGTCACCTGCTGCATATCGTCGACCAGATCCTCGACGTCTCCAAACTCGAGGCCGGCGCGGTCGACCTGTCGGACGACATCATCGACGTCGAAGATCTTGTCCAGGGCGCGATCCGCTTCGTGGAACCGGCTGCGCAGGACGACGCGATTTCGCTTTCGGTCGACCTTCCGGGACAGGTCCCGAACCTGCGCGGAGATGCGACCAAGGTGAGGCAGATCCTGCTCAACCTGCTGTCCAATGCCGTCAAGTTCACGCCGCGCAACGGCAAGGTCGCCGTCTCGGCGGAACTGACGGCGAGCGGCGAGCTGGCCATCGCCGTGGAAGACACCGGCATCGGAATTCCCCCGGAGAATATCGAGGAGGTGGTGAAGCCGTTCGCCCGGATGGAAAACCAGGAGCACCTGAAGCGGGTCGAAAGCCTGAAAGCCGACGGCGGGCACACCAGCACCGGCCTCGGGCTGCCGCTCGTCAAGCTGCTCAGCGAGCTGCATGGCGCGACCTTCTCCCTGGCCAGCACGATCGACATCGGCACGGCCGCGCGCGTGGTGTTCCCGGCCGAACGGGTCGTGCTGGGCGAGAATGTCATCACCATGCGTGCGGCTTCCTGACACCGGGACGGTGCGGCGCGCTTTTGCGTTCGCAAGGACCGCCACAACCGCTACCATTCACTCCGACACACACCGCTGTCGGGGGGGAATACATGGCAACGTCAGCCGGCGAACAGGTTATCGCGATCGAGGAACACTACTGGGACCCCGAGCTGATCGCGCATTATTCGGAGGCGGAGCTTGCCGGCGGGGCCGGCAAGCTGCGGCCCAAGCTCGAGGACCTCTACGACGAACGTATCGCCGAAATGGACGCGACGGGGATCGACATCCAGGTCCTGTCCCACGGCGCGCCGTCGTCCCAGCGCCTGGAGGCGTCGGAGGCGGCTGAGATCACGCGGGCCGCCAACGACCGGCTGCGCGATATCGTGTCGGAGCGGCCGGACCGTTTCGAGGCCTTCGCCAACCTGCCGACGCCGGATCCGGATGCCTGTGCGGACGAGCTGGAGCGCTGCGTCAACGATCTCGGCATGAAGGGCGCGATGATCCACGGCCTGACCCATGGTGTGTTCTTCGACGACCCGAAGTTCTGGCCTGTCTTCGAGCGCGCCCAGGCGCTGGACGTGCCGCTCTACATGCACCCTGCGATGCCCGACCGCACGGTGATCGACCGCTACTACGCGCCATATCACGAGGAATTTCCCGCCCTGCTGAATGCGGGCTGGGGGTTCACGGTGGAAACGGCGACCCAGTGCATCCGTCTCGTGCTGTCCGGCGTGCTCGACAAGTATCCGGACGTGAAGATCCTCGTCGGTCACCTTGGCGAGGGGCTGCCGTTCCTGCTCTGGCGGATCGATCACGCCCTGTCGCGGCCCGGCAACAAGCCATTGCAGTTTCGCGAGGTGTTCAGCCGCAACTTCTACATCACGACCAGCGGCAACTTCTCCGATCCCGCTCTGCTCTGCTCGCTTCAGGAGCTGGGCGCGGACCGCATCCTGTTCTCGGTCGACTGGCCTTTCGTGCCGAACGCGCCGGCGGTCGAGTGGTTCGAGCGCGTTCACCTGAACGCCGAGGACAAGGCCAAGATTCTCAACGGCAACGCCAGGCGCCTGCTGAAGCTCTGAGCCTGAAAGGCGAACGACATGCCCCATATTCCCGCGGCGTCCGTACTGGACCACATCACCGTGCTCGACCTGACCAGGGTCCGGTCCGGTCCGACCTGCGTGCGCCAGATGGCGGACTGGGGGGCCGACGTGATCAAGGTCGAGATGCCGCCGGCCGTCGAGGGCGGCGCGGCGCTCGGCGGTGCCCGACACGGGTCCGACTTCCAGAACCTGCACCGCAACAAGCGTTCGCTGGCGCTGAACCTCAAGGAGGATGCCGGCAAGGAGGTGTTCTTCCGGCTGGTCGAGCAGGCCGATGTGGTCGTGGAAAACTACCGGCCCGATGTAAAGACACGCCTCGGCATCGACTATGAGGCGCTTGCCGCGGTCAATCCGCGCATCATCCTCGCGAGCATCTCCGGCTTCGGCCAGGAGGGTCCTTATGCGAAACGCCCGGGTTTCGACCAGATCGCTCAGGGGATGGGCGGGCTGATGTCGATCACGGGCCTGCCGGGGCAGGGCCCGGTCCGGGTGGGGATCCCGATTGCGGACCTGACAGCCGGGCTGTTTGCGTTCCAGGGGATCATGCTGGCGCTGGTCGAGCGGGAGAAATCCGGCAGAGGGCAGTGGCTCCACACGTCCCTGCTCGAGGCGCAGACCTTCATGCTGGATTTCCAGTCGGCGCGCTGGCTGGTGGACGGCGAGGTGCCGCAGCAGGCCGGGAACAATCATCCGACCAGCATCCCGACCGGCGTTTTCGCGACGTCGGACGGTCACATGAACATTGCTGTCGCCGGACAGGAGATCTGGGGCCGGTTCTGCCGCTGCCTCGACCGTGAGGAATGGATGAGCGACCCGGAGTTCGAGGACGCGCCGTCGCGCTCCGAACACCGCGACCGCCTGAACGCGCTGATCGGCGAATGCATCGCCGCGAAGACGACCGCGGAATGGGTGGAGGCGTTCAACGAGGCGGGGGTGCCCTGCGGGCCGATCTACGACATCGGCGAGATGTTCTCCGACCCGCAGGTCGAGCATCTCGGCCTGGCGCAGCCGCTGACCTCGCCGGCGCTGGGCGAGATGCGCTTTGTGCGCCAGCCGATATCGCTGAGCCGCACCCCGAGTTCCTTCGCCGTGGCACCGCCGGAGGTGGGCGAACACACGCGCGAGATCCTCGCCGATCTCGGGTACGACGACGCGGCGGTCGACGCGCTCCACGACGGCGGCGTCGTGTCGTCGGGCAGCTAGGGAGAAACGGATATGGCCGACAGCATCAAGCCGCAGCTCACCCATGCCGGGATCTGGGTCCGCGACATGGACCGGATGGTGGGGTTCTACGAGCGGGTGATGGGGTTCCTCGTCACCGACCGGGGGTTCGTGCCGCGCTACGACGGCCGGATCACCTTCATGTCGAACGACCCGGCGATCCACCACCAGATGGTGCTCGCCGAGGGCCGGGCGCCGGAGGGCGAGAGCACGGTGAACCAGCTGTCCTTCACGGTGAAGTCCCTGGGCGAACTGCGCACCATGTACCGGCGCGTCGTCGACGAGGGTGTCGAGAACCTGCTGCCGCGCAACCACGGCAACGCGTGGTCGGTCTACTTCGACGACCCGGAGGGCAACAACATCGAGGTCTACCTCGATTCCCCGTTCCACGTGCCGCAGCCGTTCGGGGAATATCTCGATTTCGACCTGTCCGACGACGAGATTCTCGCGTTGACCGAGGAATTATGCCGGTCCACCGACGGGTTTCGCCCGCGCGCGGAATGGTCGGCGGACCTCGCCGGGGCCATGGACGCGCGCTAGGCCGACGGCGTCTCGTCGAGCTTCGCGACGATCCCCTCCAGCCGGCCGTCGGGCGCCGGGTAGCGGTCCAGCACCAGCGGGTCGTGTCCCGGCACGATATGGCCCGGCGTCGCGGCATGGTACTCCAGTATGTCGTAGGCGCGGATCATGTCCCCCATGGAATAAATCACCGGAAAAGGCGTGCGAGTTTCTATGTTTTCATAAAAATGCGTCACATCCGACGCCACCACGACCCATCCGCGCTTGGTCAGGACCTTCACGAACTGAAGGCCCATCGAGTGGCCGCCGACGAGGTGGACGGTGATCCCGGGCGCGATCTGCGCGTCGCCGTCGTGGTAGGCGACCCGGCCCTCGAACACGTTGCGGACCATCCGGGTGATGTGATCGACGGTGAAGGAGCGGTTCATGACGTGGTTGCACATGTGCGGACCCGTCGCGAAATGCATCTCCTTCTCCTGCAGATGAAAACGCGCTTTCGGGAAGTGCGCCTCGCCGCCGATATGGTCCCAGTGGAGGTGCGTGACGATCACATCCTCGACCGCTCCCGCGTCGATGCCGATCGTCTGCAGCCCCTCGTCCACGCCGCGCAGGAGGCCGCGGCCGCGGCGGTCCGCCTCGCTGGTGTCGAAGCCCGTGTCGATGACGATCGTGCGCTGCGGCGAGACCGCTGCCCAGACGTAGTAGTCGATGGGCATCGGTGCGTCGTCATGCGGGTCGAGGCCGAACAGGTTCGTGGCGCGGGTGCGTTCCGGCATCGTGCCGTACTTGATGGCATAGAGTTCCCAGATCTGGGGTTCGCTCATGTTGTCCTCCCTTTGCCGGCGGCTCGTTATACTGCCCGCCCGTTTTCACTCGGAGCACTCACTATGGCAGCAAATGCGGTCGGCTTCATCGGACTGGGCAACATGGGCGCGCCCATGTGCGCCAACCTCGTTAAGGCCGGGTTCGAGGTCGCGGCGTTCGACGCCGCCGGTACGCCCGGTCGCGCGCCCGAAGGCGCGAAAATCGCGGGCGGAATCGCGGATCTCGTCGCGGGTGTGGAGACCGTGTTCCTCAGTCTTCCCGACGGCCCTGTCGTCCGGCGCGTCTGCGAGGATATCCTCGCCGTGAAGGACAGGCACGTGGAACGGGTC
>JAEPNS010000193.1:6237-6625 GCA_017643325.1 Alphaproteobacteria bacterium
GGCACGCGAGATCGGTGCGATGCTGAACGCCGAGGGTGTTGCCTTCGTCGATGCCCCGGTCAGCGGCGGACGGTCAGGCGCGCTCGCCGGCAGCGTGACCGTGATCGTCTCGGGCGCGGACCCGGCGGTCGAGGGGCTGGACGGCGCGTTCGACGCCGTCGGCGGCAACACCTTCCGGGTCGGGACCGAGCCGGGGCAGGCGCAGGCCGTGAAGCTGCTGAACAATTTTCTCTCGGCGACCGCGATGGCCGCCACATCGGAGGCGGCTCTGTTCGGCGAGACCTTCGGCATCGATCTCGCGACCATCCTCGACGTCGTGAACGTCTCCAGCGGGCGCAACACGGCATCGGCCGACAAGTTTCCCAACCGGATCGTGACCGGCACCTAT
>JAEPNS010000194.1 GCA_017643325.1 Alphaproteobacteria bacterium
ATGCTTGTCTCCCCCAGAAGGTCAGCGTGAAGTATGGCCTCTCGCCGGGCATGCCGCAATGCACCCGCGACATTCATGCGCCCTATTGGGCCCCGCGCCTCTCGCGCTGGATCCGGCGCCACTTGGCGACATTCCGGTTGTGTTCGGCAAGGGTCTTCGCGAACGCATGGCCTCCCGTGCCGTCGGCGACGAAATACAGATAGTCCGTCGCGGCCGGGTTCAGGGCAGCGGCGATCGATTCGGCCCCCGGGTTGGCGATCGGACCCGGCGGCAGGCCGTCGCGCGTGTAGGTGTTGTACGGGTGGTCGGTTTCAAGGTGACGGAAAAGCAGGCGTCCCGAGAACTCGCCCTCGTCGGTGGAAAAGCCATAGGCGACCGTCGGATCGGACTGCAGCCGCATGCCGCGCTTCAGGCGATTCACAAAGACCGACGCGACCATCGGACGTTCGGACGGCACCGCGGTTTCCCGTTCAATGATCGACGCCAGCACCACGGCCTCTTCCGGGCTCTTGATCGGCAACCCTTCCGCCCGTGCGTCCCAAAGGCGGGCCACGGTCTCGTCCATCGCGGCCTGCATCCGCGCGACCAGTTCGGCGCGGGTGTCTCCCAGGCTGTAGTGATACGTCTCCGGCAACAGCGTCCCTTCGCCCACGTCGTTCGGCTCCGGCACCATGCCGACAAGCCCGTTGGCAAGGGAAAGGGTCCCGAGCGCCTCGCGGGTCGTGAGTCCCTCCGCAATTGTCACGCGACGCACCACCGTGTCGCCGTCCTGCAACTTGGCAATCGCAGCCTGAAGACTGATCCCGGCGGGGAATTCGTACTCGCCTGCCCGTAACGGGCGCGCGTCGGCCAGAAAGCGTAACGACACGCGCGCCAGGCGCGGGTCGGCGACGACCCCGGAGTCGCCAAGACGCTGCATGATCTGCTGGCCACTCGCACCATCGGGGATTACCACGACAGTGGTTTCGGCGAGCGGCCCGGGATCCGTGTAGGCGCGGTTAAGCATCACGATGGCGCCGCCGGCAACTGTCCCCAATGCGATCAGCAGGAACAGAAGCAGCGAGACAAACCAGCCAATCCGCCTGCGGGCCCCGCGCGGCGGCTCGGACGGTTCCGGTAGAGGGTCGGACGCGCTCATGACCCGTGGATTTTAGCGGGAAATGCGGGAGTCGTTTGCTCAGACTTCGGCGAAAACCAGGCTTGCGTTCGTTCCGCCGAAGCCGAACGAATTGCTCAAGGCACGGCGCACCTTGCGTTCTTTCGCCGTGTGCGGGACGAGATCGATGTCGCACGCATCCGACGGATCGTCGAGATTGATCGTCGGCGGGACCACGTCATGGTTGATCGCCATGATCGAATAGATCGCCTCGACCGCGCCGGCGGCGCCCAGGAGGTGGCCGATGGCCGACTTGGTCGACGACATCGACAGCTCATAGGCGTGGTCGCCGAACAGGCGTTTGACGGCGCCGAGCTCGATCTCGTCGCCCAGCGGCGTCGAAGTGCCGTGGGCGTTCACATAGTCGATGTCCTCGGGGTTCAGTCCGGCGCGCTTCAGCGCGGCCTGCATCGACCGGAAACCGCCGTTGCCGTCCTCGGCCGGCGCCGTGATGTGGTGTGCATCGCCGGACAGGCCGTAGCCCGTCACCTCGGCATAGATTTTCGCGCCGCGGGCCTTCGCGTGCTCGTATTCCTCAAGGACCACCACGCCGGCCCCCTCGCCCATCACGAAGCCGTCACGTCCCTTGTCGTAAGGGCGCGACGCCTTCTCGGGCGTGTCGTTGTATCCGGTCGACAAGGCCCGGCAGGCCGCGAAGCCCGCGATCCCGATCCTGCAGATGGCGGCTTCCGCACCGCCCGCCACCATGACATCGGCATCGTCGAGCATGATCAGCCGCGCGGCATCGCCGATGGCGTGCGCACCCGTGGAACACGCCGTCACGACCGCATGGTTCGGGCCCTTGAAGCCGTAGCGGATCGAGACCTGGCCGGACGCCAGGTTGATCAGCGCGGACGGGATGAAGAACGGCCCGACCTTGCGCGGCCCCTGCTCGTTCAGCAGCGTCGCGCCATTGGCAATGGTCTGAAGCCCGCCGATCCCCGAGCCGATCATCACGCCGGTGCGCCACTGGTCCTCGTCGGCCTCGGGCTTCCAGCCGGAATCCTCGACCGCCTCGACGGCCGCCGCGATGCCGTAGACGATGAACTCGTCGATCCGGCGCTGCTCCTTGGAAGAGACGTAGTTATCGGCGTTGAACGTGCCGCCGGATCCGTCACCGCGCGGCACCTGCGCTGCGATCCGGGCCGGCAGGTCGGACACATCGAACCTGTCGATGGGAGCAATGCCGGAGTCCCCGGCTGTCAGGCGCGACCAGTTATGGTCGAGCCCGACACCGAGCGGCGATACCAGCCCCATACCAGTGACGACGACACGTCTCATGGGATTCCGATGAGCAGTTGTTCTGCGATTCCGTCAGGCGCGAGCGCGTCGCGCCTCGGTCGAAGGTCAGTCGGCGTTCTCTTCGAGAAACTTGACCGCGTCGCCGACGGTGAGAATCTTCTCGGCCGCGTCGTCCGGGATTTCGCAACCGAACTCTTCTTCGAACGCCATCACCAGTTCGACGGTGTCGAGGCTGTCCGCCCCAAGGTCATCAATGAAGCTCGCATTCTCGGTGACCTTGCCTTCGTCGACACCCAAGTGTTCGACGACGATTTTCTGCACGCGCTCGGCAATATCGCTCATGTCTAGCCTGCCCTCGGTTTCTTGTTTCGCGATCCCGGAACGGGATTGGTTGTACGGGAACGATTTACGACGATTCGGTCACGGAGCGATGCCCCGAAAACGTATCCGACGATCCCTATCATAGCGGATTGTTCGTTAACAACCGCCACGGAGAGCGCGACTTAGCCGCGTTCGGCCGGAACGTCAAGCATCGCGCCTGCAATCCCTCAGATCATGGCCATCCCGCCGTTCACATGCAGCGTCTGGCCCGTCACATAAGACGCCTCGCCGCTGGCGAGAAACACCGCACAGGCAGCCACATCGTCGACCACGCCGAGCCGTCCCGAGGGTATGCGCCCAAGCAGCGCTTCCTTCTGGTCGTCGGACAGCGCATCGGTCATCGGGGTTTCGATGAAACCGGGCGCGATGCAGTTGACCGTGACACCGCGGCTCGCGACTTCCTGCGCCAACGCCTTGGTCATGCCCGTCAGGCCCGCCTTCGACGCGGCGTAGTTGGCCTGTCCCGGATTGCCGGTCGCGCCGACCACGGACGTAACAGTCACGATGCGGCCCCAGCGTGCCTTCATCATGCCGCGCAGCACCGCGCGGCTCAGACGGAAGGCAGAGGTCAGGTTCACGTCAATCACCTGCTGCCACTCCTCGTCCTTCATACGCATGGCGAGGTTGTCGCGGGTCAGACCGGCGTTGTTGATCAGGATGTCCACACTGCCGGCCGCTTCGCCTGCCGCAGCGACCAGGGCGTCGGGAGCATCGGGGTCAGACAGGTTCGCGGGTGCCGCGTGGCAGCGCCCGCCCAGTTCCGATATCAGTTCGTCGAGTTTCTCCGCGCGCGTTCCGCTGGCGACAATGGTCGCCCCCTGGGCGTGAAGCTGCCGGGCGATGGCCCCGCCGATCCCGCCGGTGGCACCGGTGACCAGCGCTGTCTTTCCTTCCAGATCGAACATGCGTCGCCCTCCCTAGAGTGTCCCGAGAAAATCTTCGATATCGGCCGGGGTTCCGACAGCGCGGCCCGCAAGATCGCGGTCGATCCGCCGGACCAGGCCGGTGAGCACCTTTCCCGCGCCCAGTTCGCAGAGCTCTTCCACGCCCTCGTCGCGCATGGCCAGCACGCTCTCGCGCCAGCGCACCCGGCTTGTCACCTGCTCGATCAGCAGGTTGCGGATCTCGTCCGGATCAGACACCGGCGCTGCGGTCACGTTCGCGACGAGCGGCGGATTGGGCGCCGAAACGCTCGCCGACGCCAGCGCATAGGTCATCACGTCGGCCGCCGGGTCCAGCAGCGCACAATGGAACGGTGCGCTCACCGGCAGCAGAATCGCGCGCTTCGCACCCCGCTCCTTGGCGAGTTCGACGGCACGCTCCACGGCCTCGGTGTTCCCGCTGACGACCACCTGGCCGTCGGAATTGTCGTTCGCCACATCGCAGACCTGGTCCCCGGCAGAATCCGCCGCGATCGCCTCGACCTCTTCGAGGCTCGGGCCCAGGATCGCGGCCATGGCGCCCTTCCCGACAGGCACGGCCGCCTGCATGGCCTCGCCGCGTGTCTGGAGCAGGCGCGCGGTTTCGGCCAGCGGGATTGCTCCCGCCGCTGCCAGTGCCGAATACTCGCCAAGGCTGTGTCCGGCCACGAAGGATGCAACGTCGGGCACGGGCTTGCCGCCCTCTTCCTCGATCACGCGCACCACGGCCATGCTGACGGCCATCAGGGCGGGCTGCGCATTCTCCGTCAGGGTGAGCTCGTCCTGCGGCCCCTCGAACATGATTTTGCTGAGGCGCTTTTCGAGCGCGTCGTCGACCTCCTCGAACACCATTCGGGCCGCCGGAAACGCGTCCGACAGCTCCCTGCCCATACCGACCTCCTGGCTTCCCTGGCCCGGAAAGACAAATGCGCGGCTCATTTCGTCGCCCCCCAAAAATCGAAACAAGCCAGTCATATAGCCGCCACTTGCGTCCCGCAAGCAGGGGCAGGAAGCGCTTGCGCGCGCACCTCGCTTGTGGTGTATTCCGCGCCTTCAAGCGGGGCGGGAGAAATCCGCCCCGTACTCCTTGCCGGCCAAGGCCCATCGGGCACGCCGGTTATGACCGTGCAGCCGCGGCCCGGGATCGGGGCGATCGGCGGCGGTCAGTGAACAGCCAGAGGGAGTCGCATTCGATGCCACTCTATGAACACGTGTTTATCGCGCGTCAGGACATCTCCGGCGCGCAGGTCGACCAGCTGGTCGAGGCCTTCACCGGTGTCGTCGAGACCGGTGGCGGCAAGGTTGTCGGGACCGAGTCCTGGGGACTGCGCAATCTCGCCTACCGGATCAAGAAGAACCGGAAAGGCCACTACGTGATGATGAACCTGGACGCACCGGCCGACGTCGTGACCGAACTCGAGCGCCAGCAGCGCATCCACGATGACATCCTGCGCTACCTGACGCTTCGCGTGGACGAACATGAAGAAGGCCCGTCGATCATGATGCAGGGCCGCAAGGAACGCGGCTCGCGCCGGGACGACGATGACGACGACCGCCCGCGCCGCGCGGATTCCGAAAGCAAGGAAGACAGCGCCGCCAAGGAAGAGGCGAAACCCGCCGCCTCCGATGACAGCGCGAGCGAAGAGGAGAAAGAATAATGGCCATGGGACCCCGTGGTGGTGGCGGACGCCGCCCCTTCTTCCGCCGGCGCAAGACCTGCCCGTTCTCGGGCGCGAATGCACCGCGCATCGATTACAAGGACACCAAGCTGCTGTCGCGCTACATCTCCGAGCGCGGGAAGATCGTCCCGAGCCGCATCACCGCGGTTTCGGCGAAAAAGCAGCGTGAGCTGTCGCGCGCCATCAAGCGTGCCCGGTTCCTGGCGCTCCTGCCCTACGTGGTCGACTGACCCTACCGGGTTCGGCGGCCATCCGCCGCCGACCGGGTCGCACCGATGCAGGGCATGACGAAACATCTGGCACTCACGCTGGCGGCCGGCGCGGCCGCGGCACTGCTTTTCGCGGTGCCGTTCGCGCTGGGCCCCTTCGCGGTGGCGCCGCTGACCCTGACCGGCGTCCCGCTGATGGCCGCCGGTCTGGGTATCGGCCTGCTTGCAGCGATCGGTGCGGGGGTAACCGGGCTCGTTCTGGTCTTTGCCCTGGCGGTGCTCCTGGCACTCAGTTCGGAACCGGTCGTCCTGTTCGCCGGCCTGTTCGTGGTGCCTGTGATCTTCGCGGTCCAGCAACTCCAGCGGAGTCGAACGACCTCGCTCGGACTGATCGAATGGCATCCCCCTCTCAACGTGATGGCCTGGCTTCTCGCGGGCGCCTTGCTGGCGATGGTCGTGTTCGGCGTCATGGTGATACGCGGCAACACCGACCTGATCTTCCTGACCTCGGCTTTTCTCGAGCCGGCGCTGACCGCGATGTTGCCGGAAACCGGGCTGCACCGGATTCGCGGCATGGTCGAGACCGTCGCGCCGGTGTTTCCGGGCGCGGTGATCGCCGCGTGGCTTGTGATGCTTGCGATCGCAACCGCCGGCGCACTTGCACTGCTCCATTTCAATGGAGCGCTGCGACGCCCGGCACCGCGCATGGAAGATCTGCGCACACCCGTTTGGGTCCCGCTGGCCTTCGGCCTGTCGGTGCTGTTCGTGCTGCTCGGCGACTTCAACCTGGCCTATCTGGGTCGGAACGCTGCCATTGCCCTCCTCGTCCCGATGTTCTTCGTCGGCGCGGGGACGTTTCACGCGATCGCGCGCCGCACGCCGATCGCCTATCTCGTCAACGCCGTTTTCTACGGCTTCATGATCGTTTTCCCGCCGCTCATCGCACTCGTTGCGTTGGTCGGCGTGGCGGACCAAACCCTCAATCTTCGCAGCC
>JAEPNS010000195.1 GCA_017643325.1 Alphaproteobacteria bacterium
TGGGACCAGAAGGAGATCGTCTCCTATATCGATAGCGAGCCGCGCGTGCTGCGCCCCCTCAACTACTCGACGGTGATGCCCGGGCGCGGCGCGTCGGTGATCGAAATCCACGACGGGCGCAAGGTTCTCGTCGTGAACGTGATGTGCCGCCTGTTCATGGAATTGCTCGACGATCCGTTCGGCGCGCTCGACCGCACATTGGACGCGCATCCGCTCGGCGGTGCCGTCGATGCCGTGCTTGTCGATGTTCACGGCGAGGCGACGTCGGAGAAGGCGGCGCTCGCCCATATTGCCGACGGACGCGCCAGCATGGTCGTCGGCACCCACACCCACGTGCCGACCGCTGACACACAGCTCTTGCCCGGCGGGACCGCCTTCCAGTCGGATGCCGGTATGTGCGGCGACTACGATTCGGTGATCGGCATGCAGAAGGATGTGGCCATCGCCCGGTTCCGCAGCAAGCTGGTGTCGGAGCGGCTGTCGCCGGCCACCGGTCCGGCGAGCCTGTGCGCGCTGTATGTGGAGACCGACGACGCGACCGGCCTTGCCGCCCGTGCGGCGCCGATCGTTCTCGGCGGGCGCCTGCGCCCTGCCTGGCCGGACTTCCTGCCGCCGCGCGGGGCATGACGCGCACGAATTCGGGGCTTCTCGACGCGGGCGGGAATCCGCTAAACCGGGGGCGCGAGGCGGGTTGTGGCGTTGAAACGGTGCCCGGTCCGGGCCATTTGCGTGCTTTCAGGGTTTCGACAGAGATTTCGGAGTGAGCGGGACATGGCAGGCCATTCCCAATTCAAGAACATCATGCACCGCAAGGGTGCGCAGGACGCCAAGCGCGCGAAGGCCTTCGCGAAGCTGGCGCGCGAGATCGAGGTGGCGGCCCGTTCGAGCCCGGACCCCGACCAGAACCCGCGCCTGCGCACCGCGATCGCCACGGCGCGCGGCCAGAACATGCCGAACGACCGCATCAACCGCGCGATCGAGAAGGCGACCGGCGGCGGCGAGGGCGACAACTACGAGGAGGTCCGCTACGAGGGCTACGGCCCGGGCGGGGTCGCGGTTATCGTTGAGGCGCTGACCGACAACCGCAACCGTACGGCGTCCGAAGTACGCTCGGCCTTCTCCAAGCATGGCGGCAATCTGGGCGAAACCAACAGCGTCTCGTTCATGTTCGACCAGGTGGGCGAGGTTGTCTATCCGGCCGACGCGGCCAGCGCGGACGAGATGTTCGAAGGCGCGCTGGAAGCCGGCGCGGCCGATGTTGCGAGCAGCGAGGCGACCCACGAGATCACCTGTGCGCCCGAAGATTTCGGACAGGTCGTGGAGACGCTCACGGAAAAGTTCGGCCAGCCGGAATCGGCAGGCCTGACCTGGAGGCCTCAGACGACGGTCGACCTCAATGCCGATTCCGCTCGCACGGTCCTCAAGCTCATCGACGTGCTTGACGAGAGCGACGACGTCCAGCGAGTGGCAGCCAACTTCGAGGTGAGCGACGACGTGATGGCGGAGCTGACGGACTGACCATGCGGCTGATCGGCGTCGATCCGGGCCTGCGCTTCACGGGCTGGGGCATCGTCGATGCCGAGGACAACCGTCTCCGTCATGTCGCGAACGGGGTGATCCGTTCCGGTTCGGGTGAACTGGCCCAGCGCCTGAAACGGCTCCACGGCCTCGATCTGCCCCTGTGGGAGCGCTACGGGAACTGGCTGGGTGCCGCTCTGGGTGGGGATTTCGGCTATTCGCGGACCTACAACCGGCCGGTCATGGACATCCTGCTGCCGCGCCTCGGCAACACCGTCATCCTGCTCGGGCTGAGCTCGCTGCTCGCGATCCTGATCGCGATCCCGCTTGGCGTGATCGCGGCCACTCGCCCCCAGTCGCCGCTGGACGGGGCGATCAACCTGTTCTGCTTCGCCGGAATCTCGGTACCGCCTTTCTGGCTGGCACTGGTGTTCATACTCGTCTTCGCGGTGTCGCTCGGCTGGCTGCCCGCCGGCGGCATGGGCGCGCCGGGGGAGAGCCTGTTCGCTCGGCTCGAGTTCCTTGTGTTGCCGGTCGTCACGCTCACCATCGCGAGCATGGCCAGCTACACCCGCTTCGCCCGCGCCGCGATGATCGAGGTGCTGCGCCAGGACTATATCCGCACAGCCCGCGCCAAGGGCCTCAGCGGGCGCCGAACGCTGTTCGGCCACGGATTGCGAAACGCGATGCTGCCGCTGACCACGATCATCGCACTCGATTTCGGCTCACTCTTTTCCGGCGCGCTGATCACCGAGACCATGTTCGGCTATCTCGGCATGGGGAAATTGATCTACGATTCCATCCTCGGCAATGACTTCAACGTCGCACTCGTCGGGCTATTGCTGGCCACGCTGGTTGTGCTGATCGGGAACTTCCTTGCCGACATTGCCTACGCCGTGCTCGACCCACGCATCTCTTTCCGGACGCTGGAGGCCGCATGACGGCCATTGATGCCGACACCGCCCCGGAGATCGCCGGAAAGCACCTGTACTGGTCGCGCCTGCGCGCCAACCGGGCGGCGATGGCGAGCGCAGCCGTGCTCGCCACGATCGTCCTGCTGTCATTGCTCGCACCGGTCTTCGAATCCCTATTGGGCGTCAGCGCCACACGGACCGACCTTTTCAACCAGTACGCGCCGCCAGACGCGGCCCATTGGCTCGGCACCGACGAAGCCGGGCGCGATGTTTTTACGCGGCTGCTCTATGGCGGACGGATCTCGCTCCTGGTCGGGCTGGTCGCAGCCGTCGGCGCGGCGGTGATCGGTACCACCATCGGCCTCATCGCCGGCTATCACGGCGGCTGGCTCGACAGTGTCCTCATGCGCTCGACGGATGGCGTGATCGCCCTGCCGCTCCTGCCTTTGCTGATCGTGCTCGCCGCCATCGACCTGACCAAGCTCGGTGTGCCCGACGGACTTGCGAACTCGGAAATGGCGAGCCTCTACCGGATCGTGTTCATCATCGCGATCGTTGGCTGGACGACGGTCGCCCGGCTCGTTCGCGCGGCCACACTCTCCGTGCGAACCCGCGAGTTCGTCCGCGCCGCCGAGGCCATGGGCGCGCGCTCCAGCGTCATTATGTTACGCCATATCCTGCCGAACGTGGTCTCACCGATCGTCGTGGCGACCACATTGTCCATCGGATCGGTGATCCTGCTGGAGTCGGTGCTGAGCTTCCTC
Organism: Alphaproteobacteria bacterium; assembly: GCA_017643325.1. Lineage (GTDB taxonomy): Bacteria > Pseudomonadota > Alphaproteobacteria > UBA6615 > UBA6615 > JABJAG01. The sequence continues at coordinate 3,197 of JAEPNS010000195.1, forward strand.
GGTCTTGGCATCCAGCCGCCGGTCCCGAGCTGGGGCAACATGCTCACCAACGCCCAGGAACTCGCGACCCGCGCGCCTGCGCTTGCTATCTGGCCGGGCGCGATCATCTTTATGACCGTGATGGCCTTCAACTTCCTCGGCGACGGCCTGCAGGACGCCCTCGACCCCCGCGCAACCCGGCGATAGCGGCATGCATTTTATTGGCCTCGCGATCCTCTTCGCAGCCCTCGTCTTCGGGCCCAGCCTGTGGACCCGCTGGACCATGGCGCGCCATGCCGACGACAGGCCGGACTTCCCGGGTACCGGCGGAGAACTGGCCCGCCACCTGCTGGATGAAAGTGGCTTGCGCGAGGTGCGCGTCGAGGAAACCGACCGGGGCGACCACTACGATCCGCAGGACAAGGCGATCCGCCTGTCCCGCGACAACATGAACGGCCGCTCGCTGACGGCCGTCACGGTGGCCACTCACGAAGTCGGGCACGCGCTGCAGGACCGCGACGAATACGGCCCCCTGCGCGCCCGCGCCGACATGGTGAAGTGGGCCGGGGGCATGCAGCGGATCGGCTCCGCCATCCTGTTCGGGTCCTTCTTCCTCGGCGCGGTCACGCAATCGCCGGCGGTGGGCCTGCTGGTGGCGGGCGCCGGGATCGCGACCATGGCGAGCGCCGTGCTTGTGCACCTCATCACGCTGCCGGTCGAGTTCGACGCGTCGTTCAACCGGGCGATGCCGATCCTCGACCGGGGCGGCTATCTGCCGCGCGGTGACATCCCCGCCGCCCGCTCGATCCTGCGCGCGGCCGCGATGACGTACGTGGCGGGATCGCTGGCGAGCCTGTTCAACCTCGTGCGCTGGATTCGTTACCTGCGCTAGCTCAGCGCACCGGCAGGGCGATGAAGGTCCCGTTGTTCTGCCGCGTCACCTCGCGCATCAGCGTCTCGAACCGGCCTGCGTTTGAAATCGACAGGAAGCCGACCGCATGCACCCGGGCCTTTGGCCTGCCTGTCACCCGGTTGCGATTGAGGTTCGTGAGCGTGCGGATCACGGCGTCGTAGGACGAACCGGTGTAGTCATCGCCAAAGATGTAGATCGACGTCTTCTCGCCCGGCCGCACGTAGCGCTTCAGGGCCACCTCGAGCCCCTCGACCGGGCTGGAGTTGGACGTGCTCTGCCAGCTCCTGAAGAGCCGGATCACGCTTTCCCGGCGCTGGGGCGTATCGGGGATCCATCGGCCTTGATACCCGCTCAGCAGGTGTAGTCCGTTGTCGTTCAGGATCTGGAAGCCCTTTATGCGCGGGTGGATGCGGATGATGTTTTCGAGCTCACGGGTCACCCGGCCCCAGATCGACTGCATGCTGCCGGACGTGTCGACAATAAACACCACATAGTCCGCGTCGACCGGAACACCCCCGACCTCTTCGTCGCGCGTCGTCGCGTCGCCGGTAGTGATCGTCGCGCGCTCCTGGTCCTGAAGGGATCGCTCGACCTGTTCGAGGCCGGCGACCTCGCGCCTGAGCTTGGCGGCTTCTTCCTCGGCCGCGCGCAGGGCCGCGCGCGCGTCGGCGGCGCGGGAACTCTCCCGGATCAGCCGCTCGGCCGCGTCCTCGGCCTCCCGGGTTTCGGCCTCCAGCGAGGATTCAAGCGCCGTGACCCGTGCCTCGGCTTCCAGCACGTCCTCCAGCAGCTGGCGCGACTGGGACGTGAAATCGGGCAACACCGATTCGCCGAACGGCGAGATCAGCACCAAGAGGACGACGGCCCCAAACCCGCACGAGATCACGTCGAGAAACGACAGGTTGAAGATCTCGAAGTTTCGCTGTCGCTTTTTCATCGCCCCTGCCTCACGGCCAGCTCTCCGCCGGGCTGATCAGCAGGCCGTCGGTTGCCGCCGTCCAACGCCAGTAGAGGTGGGCGGCGTCGGGGTCACCCTCAATGGGCAACAGCACGACATTGACTTCGGCGTTCTTCACCGGCGCGTTGTTGACCGTGTGCGTGAACAGTCTGTTGCGGCACTCGCCCGAGATCGACGTCGACCCGCCCCACAGCGCGCTACAGCCCGAGAACGGGTTGAGGCTGCGGTAGCCCGAGTTGCCGGCGGTCGGCAGCCCGTCCGTGACGAGATAGATATCCGTCGGGCGGAAGGCGGCAGCAGCTTCCAGCGCAGCGGCAAGATTGGTTGGTCCCTCGGGAACCACCTGGTTCAAACCGCCAAGTATCCTGCCGAGCGCGGCAGCGTCGGAGCCACCCGCATCGCCCAGAGACGTCGCCTTTTCCGCAAAGGAGATCATCCGCACATCGCTGTCGCGCGGCACGCGCGCAAGCAGCCAGCGCGCGACACGCAGCGTCCGCTGCCATTTCGGACCCGTCACTTTGGATGCGTCCGCCATGTTCTTGCGACGGATGATGTCGATCAGCGCTTCATCGGTCATCGAGGCGCTTGAATCCACGAGGATTGCAATGCGCGGCCCTTTAACCTGCATGCCGATGAGGTAGTTTTCCTCGCCGACCTGTCGGTCCTCGACCACGTCAGTGTTGTCGACCGTCTCGGCGGTTTCGATGGTCTCTTGAAGGTCCTCGCGCCGCGTTTCCGATGCTGCGATCTGGGCGCGGGCCCGGGCAATCTCGGCCCGCGCACGCGCAAGCTCGCTCTCGAGTGCCTCGATCTCGCCCATGGTGGCGAGGCGGGCCCGCAGCGCCCCGACAACTTCGGCGCTGAGCAGTTCCTCGGACTGCTGCAGCCGATCGAGCTCGGCCGTCAGGCGTTCGCTCTCGACCGAAACGTTCTGCACATCATGGCGGACGAGCATCAGCACGAGAATGATCGCGCCGAGCCCACAGGACATGACGTCCAGGAAGGCGAGGTTGAAGCCCTCGGCTGTCCGCCGGCGTCTCAGCTTCGCTCCAGCGAGCTGATGCGGTTGAGCAGGAAGGCCTCGCAGTAATCCTGCGTATCGACGACCATCGCGTCCTGCAGGCGCTGCAGCTGGTGTAGCAGGAACATCAGGACGATACTGATCAGGAGCGCCACGAAGGTTGAGTTGAACGCGACCCCAAGGCTTTCGGTCATCCCCGCGATGTCACCCGCCAGCGCCTGATCCGCCTGGGACAGCGCGGTCCCGATGCCGCGCACCGTGCCGATGAAGCCGATGGCCGGGATCGCCCAGATCAGGTAGCGGACCATCGAGTTCTCCGCTTCCTGTTTCTGCGCGAGCGCTTCCACGTTCGCCTCGATGGTTTCGGACGTGTTGTGGACGTCACCGGTGATCAGGAAGCGCCGAAGGCTTGAGACAAGCGTGCGGACGAGCGGCGTGTTGCGGATCCTGTCCGGCAGACCCTCCAGCGTCGCCAGCGTGCCCCGGAGGTCGCCGTGC
>JAEPNS010000196.1 GCA_017643325.1 Alphaproteobacteria bacterium
CAACACCACCCCCAGGCTCGCCCAGCGGGTGAAGGATGCGGACCTGATCCTCGCGGTCGGCGCGCGGCTGGGAGAGACGGCGACGCAGGCCTACACGCTGGTCAAGGCGCCGAAGCCCGACCAGACGCTGGTGCATGTCTTCGCGGACCATTCGGAACTGGGGCGCGTGTTCCAGGCGGACCTGCCGGTCGCGTCCGACCTGGGGGCATTCGCAAATGCCGCGCGGCGCCACGTGCAGGTCGACTCGAGTGCGTGGAAGGACTGGCGCGCGGATGCACGTTCTGATTTCGAGGCCTGGATCGAGCCCACCGAGGTGCCGGGCCCGCTGAACCTCGCGCAGGCCTTCGCGCAACTGCGCGACATCCTGCCCGACGAGGCCATCATCACGACCGATGCGGGCAATTTCGCGGGCTGGACCAGCCGCTTCTACAAGTTCCGCAAGTACCGGACCCTGCTCGGCCCGGCCAACGGCTCCATGGGCTACGGCATGCCGGCCGCGCTCGCGGCCAAGGCGGCCCGGCCCGACCTGCCGGTGATCTGCTACGCCGGCGACGGCGGCATCCTGATGACCGGCAACGAGCTGGCCACGGCGGTGCAGCACGACCTGCCCATCGTGCTGATGATCGCCAACAACGGCATGTTCGGCACCATCCGCATGCACGAGGAGCGGGAGTATCCCGGTCGGGAAATCGCGACCGAACTGAAGAACCCCGACTTCGTGGCCTGGGCCGAGGCGTTCGGCGCGCAGGGCGAGCGGGTCACGACGACCGCGGAGTTCGCACCCGCGGTCGAGCGGGCGCTCGCAGCCGGACGGCCGGCGGTCATCGAACTGATGGTCGACCAGGAGCTGATCTCGAGCAATTTCACCCTCAGCGAACTGCGCGAACGGGTGAAGGCGGCGGCCGGGTAACCCGGCCATGGCGTCAGGCGGGCAACGCGCGCTGTTCCTCGACCGGGACGGCGTGATCAACGTCGACAGCGGCTACATCTGGCGGCCGGAGGACTTCATCTTCAACGACGGCGTTTTTGACGCCTGCCGCAAGGCGCGGGACATGGGCTACCTGCTCGTCGTGGTCACGAACCAGGCCGGGATCGGCCGCGGCCTCTACTCCGAAGAGGACTTCCACACGCTCAGTGACTGGATGGTCGAGCGATTCTGCGAGGAAAACGTCGAGATCGCGCGGGTCTACTTCGCGCCGACGCATCCCGAGGAGGGCATCGGCGTCTACAAGCGGGAGTCGCCGGACCGCAAGCCCGGGCCGGGCATGTTCCTGAAGGCGCGGGACGCGTTCGGGATCGACATGGCCGCGTCGGCGGTGGTCGGCGACCGGCACACGGACATGGAAGCGGGGCGGCGTGCGGGCGTGGGCACGCGCATTCTCGTCGACGGCGAGGAGCCGGACACGTCGCTGAGCGAACCGGACGCGGTGGTGGGCTCGCTGGCGGAGGCTGTCGAGTGGCTTGAAGCGGAAGATAACGCTGAGCCGAGTTGCTAGAAGCATCCTCATGCTGAGCTTCCTCATCCCGAGCTTGTCGAGGGACGAAGTATGAGGATGCCGCCCTTGTCCTTCGACAGGCTCAGGATGAGGGCTCAGTCTTGCAGTGGGATAATTCGACGGGTTGAGGCGTCAGTTGCCTGAAAGACGCCAGTCGATCATTTCCAGCCGGTCCTGGCCGAAAAACAGTTCGCCGTCGACCACATAGGACGGCACGCTCCATGCCTTGTCGGCCAGCGCGGCATCCGTGTTCGCGGCCAATTCCTTCGCGACCTCGTCGGACCCCGCCCGGCCCACGATCTCCGCGCCGTCAAGGCCAAGCCCGTTCAGGATGTCGGCCACATCGCCCTCATCAGATATATCACGCTCTTCGACCCAGCAGCCGCGCATCAGGGCCCGGGTCACCTCGTAGGGGGCCGCGCCGTTCTGCGTGGCCGCGATGATGGCGTTGGTCGAGAGGTGATAGGGGACCGGGAAATGCTTTGGTTCCTTGTTGATTGGCACTCCGCGCCATGCGCCCCAGCGCGGCAGTTCCAGCAGCCGGTAGGATTGCAGCACCTCGGGCCGGTTGCCCAGCGGCTGACCCGCGCCGGTCTCGGACCAGGTCCGGGCCACATCGGTCGGGCGGAAGTCGATCTCGCGGCCGTGCCTGTCGGCGATCTCTTTCAGCGCGTCGAGGCCCAGATAGGACCAGGGCGACACGCAGGCATAGTAGAAGGTGATGGGGGTGCTCATGATCGGGTCTCCCTGCCGGCTTCGAGCAGCTCCGCCACGTATGTCGGGTGCGCGAACGCGCCGCCGTGCAGCGACGGATTGTAGTACCGCGTCGTGATATCGGCCTGATCGTAACGCACGGCAAGGGTGTCGGCGGGGACGGACCGGAGCGTCGTGTTGTCGGTGCCCCAGCCGAAGGCCATGAAGCCGCCCGCGTAGGTCGGGACCGGCGCGATGTAGGCGAATGCGTCCGCAAAATGCGCGCCCAGGCGCTGCACGGTTGTCGTCAGCTCGTCGCCCTGGATCATCACAACCCCGCTCTGGGTGGTCATCACGCCGCCGGGGTTCAGGCGTGCCTTACAGTCGGCGTAGAAGGCCGACGAGAACAGGACCTCGCCGGGGCCGATGGGGTCGGTGGAATCGATGATGATAACGTCGAAGCTGCGGTCGGTTTCTGCCATGAAAGCCGCGCCGTCGGCGATCACCAGGTCCGCCCGCGGGTCGTCGAACGCGCCGTCGGAGATCGAGGGCAGGTACTCCTTGCACAACTCGACCACGGAGCCGTCGATCTCGACCATTGTCACCCGGTCGACCGGATGTTTCAGCGCCTCGCGCAGCATGCCGCCGTCGCCGCCGCCCACGACGCAGACCTCGCGCGCCGCGCCATGCGCGAACAGGGGCACGTGGGTGAGCATCTCGTGATAGATGAACTCGTCGCGCTCGCAGACCTGGATGATGCCGTCGAGCGCCATGATCCGGCCCCATTCGGACGTCTGGTAGATCACCAGGTCCTGGTGTTCGGTCGTTTCGCGGAAAAGGATGGAGTCGACCTTCAGGCCGAACTGGTAGCCGGCATTGAGGGTCTCGTCGAACCAGGCCCAGCCGTTGTCGTTGTCGCTCACAAGACGATGCCGCGCCGCGCCTCGTCGAGGGTCATCCGACCTGCCTTGAACGCCTCTTTCAGCACCGGCAGCGCCAGGTGCGGGTCGCAGGCACCGCACATGAACACGTCGATCGCCGCGAAGTTCCGTTCGGGCCATGTGTGGATGGAGATATGGCTCTCCGCCAGAATCGCGACCCCGGACACGCCGCCCGAGTCCGAGAACTGGTGCAGGTCCACCTTGAGGACCGTCGCGCGCGCAGCGTCCGCCGCACGCCGCAGCGCGTCCTCGATGAAGGCGATGTCGGTGAGGTTCTCCGCCTCCCACAGGTCGACCAGCAGGTGCCGGCCGGCGAAGGTGATGCCGTTCTCGTTAATGAAATAGTCCACGAGCGGGGCGGTCGCCGTCCCCATAGTCGCGCCGTCGGGCATTCCCGGAAATCTCCTGCAAGCAAGCAAAGTGGCCGCAGGGTTTTAGTGGATTTTGCGGCCCGCGCAACAAGGAAATGCGACGGGTGCGCAGGCTCCGGAAATGGGGTGGGGCGGTGACCGAAATCCCCTCGGTCACCGCCCCTGAGGGGAGGCTTGCTTCCTGGGTAAGGGAGCAATGACGTCAATGTAGGGGGCAACCGCCGATCGCGATGTGACGCGCGTCACACGCATCAAATTTTTTTCAAAAGCGATCTTCCGCCAGCGCCATCACGCTGTCGCCGCCGTCCCGGATCGTCGCCAGGTGCATTTCCGCGCGGGGCAGGACGTGTTCTGCGTAGAAGCGCGCCGTGATGCGCTTGGTCTCCAGGAACTCGGGGCTCGCGCCGCCGGCCGCGCCGTTGGATGCGGCGATTGCCGCGCGCGCCATCAGCCAGCCGCCGACGACCGTGCCCGTCAGGTGCAGGAAGGGCACCGCGCCGGCGAACTTGCGGTTGATGTCGTTGTTGGCCGGGTCGAGCATCCACTCGGTCGCGGCGCGCAGCGCGGCATTGGCACGCTTCTGGGCGTCGAGGATCGCGGTGATGTCCGGGTCCGCGGAATCCGGCAGGCCGTCCATCTCCTCGAGCAGTTCCTCCATCGCCGCGCCGCCATCGCGCAGCAGCTTGCGGCCGAGCAGGTCGTTCGCCTGGATGCCGTTGGTTCCCTCGTAGATCGGGGCGATGCGGGCGTCGCGCAGGTACTGCGCCGCGCCGGTCTCCTCCACGAAGCCCATGCCGCCATGGACCTGCACGCCCACCGACGCGATGTCGACGCCGAGGTCGGTGCACCACGCCTTCACCACCGGTGTGAGCAGGTCCGTCCGGCGGGCGTTGTAGCCGCGCACGTCGGCATCGTCGTGGTGGCGCGAGCGGTCGAGGGCGGAGTTGGTGTAGTAGGCGATGGCACGCATCGCCTCGGTCTGGGCGCGCATGGTCATCAGCATGCGGCGCACGTCCGGGTGCCGGATGATGGTCGCGGATTCGCCGCTGCTGCCGTCCACCGGCGCGGACTGCACGCGCTCCTTCGCGTAGGCCACCGCGTGCTGGTAGGCGCGCTCGGCCACCGCGACGCCCTGCAGGCCGACGTTGAGCCGCGCGTTGTTCATCATCGTGAACATGCAGCGCAGGCCGTCATGCTCCTCGCCGATCAGGTAGCCGACCGCCCCCTCGCCGTTCTCGCCGTAGGACATGACGCAGGTCGGACTCGCGTGGATGCCGAGCTTGTGCTCGACGCCGATCGCCTTCAGGTCGTTGCGTTCGCCCAGCGAGCCGTCGTCGTTCACGAGGTACTTCGGGACCAGGAACAGGCTGATGCCCTTCACCCCCGGTGGCGCGTCGGGCAGGCGGGCAAGCACCAGGTGGATGATGTTGTCGGTGAAGTCCTGCTCGCCGTAGGTGATGAAGATCTTGGTACCGAAGATCCGGTAATGGCCGTCCTCGCGCTCGGCGCGGGTCTTCAGCAGGCTCAGGTCGGTGCCGGCCTGCGGCTCGGTCAGGTTCATCGTGCCCGTCCACTCGCCGGAGACGAGGTTGGGCAGGAACTTTTCCTTCAATTCATCCGAGCCGTGGGCAATGAGGGACTCGATCGCACCGATGGTCAGCAGCGGGCAGAGCGACCAGGACAGGTTGGCCGACTGCCACATCTCCTGGATCGCGGTGGTGAGCGTCCACGGCAGGCCCATGCCGCCATGCTCGGGCTCGAAGGGCGTGCCGTTCCAGCCGCCCTCGACGAAGGAGCGGTAGGCCTCCTTGAAACCGGAGGGGGTGGTGACCTCGCCGTCCTTCAGCGTCGAGCCGGCCAAGTCGCCGGGCTGGTTGAGCGGGGCGACGACCTCGCCGGTGAACTTCGCGGATTCGGTCAGGATCGCCTCGACCAGGTCCTCGGTCGTTTCGGCGAACGCCGGAAAGGCGCGCAGGCCCTCCATGTCGCAGAGGTTCTCCAGGATGAACCGCATGTCCTGCACGGGGGCGTTGTAGTCCGACATCGCACGTCGCCTTTCGCTCAAGAAATCCCTGGATTTATAACGGCCACGGCCCGCCCGCGCCAATACGCGCGGGCAATATGCCCATGGTGCGGGACGATGCGGCTAGAGCACCTTGCCCGGGTTCATGAGGCCCTTGGGGTCGAGGGTCGCCTTGATGGCGCGCATCATGTCGATCTCGACGCCCGCCTTGTTGCGCGCCAGGTCTGCGACCTTGATCTTGCCGATGCCGTGCTCGGCGGAGAAGCTGCCGCGCAGCTTGTGGGCCTCGTCGTGGACGATGTGGCAGATCTCGTCCCAGCGCGCGAGGAATTGCTGCCCGTCCATGCCGTCCGGCTGGGTGAGGTTGTAGTGGACGTTGCCGTCGCCGACATGGCCGAAGGCGATGGGGCGGATACCGGGGCAGGCGGCTTCGACCGCGGCATGAGTACTCCGGATGAATTCGGGGATCGACGAGATCGGGACCGACACGTCGTTCTTGATGCTCGCGCCTTCGGGCTTCTGGGCGAGCACCATGGCCTCGCGCAGGAACCACATCTGGTCGCGCTGGGCGCCGGACTGGGCGATGGCCGCATCGACCACGAGACCGTCCTCGAAGGCGGCTTCCAGAAACGCTTCCATGGCGTCCCCGAGGTTCGAGTTCTCGTCGCTGCTCTCGAACTCGATGAGCGCGTACCAGTCATGGGGCGCGTCGAGGAAATCGACCGCGCCGTCGATATGCTTCACGGAAATCTCGACGGCGATACGCGGGATCAGCTCGAAGCCGGAGACGGTGTCGGCGCTCGCCTTGCGGGCGCGGCCGAGCACGTCGAGCACGCTGTCCAGGTCGGCCAGCGCGACAAAGGCGGTGTGGCGCGAGACCGGCTTCGGGAAGAGCTTCAGCACCGCGCCGGTGATGATCCCCAGCGTGCCCTCCGCCCCGATGAACAGGTGCTTCAGGTCGTAGCCCGTGTTGTCCTTGCGCAGGCGCCTGAGGCCATGCCAGACCGATCCGTCTGGCAGCACGGCCTCCAGCCCAAGCA
>JAEPNS010000197.1 GCA_017643325.1 Alphaproteobacteria bacterium
GCTGTCGAGAAATTATCTTACGTAGACAGCAAGAAAATATTGTCATTTCTGACTTGACGAAAGAAAAATCTTTTCGTTAATTGCTAATTAGCTTTTCCGGCGCAGGATCGCGCCGGATTAACCATATGTGTGCCTGGCGAAGCACGACATGAACGCAGACGTCCGCGTGACCCGACTGGTCGCGCGCGTTTGCCGTTGGGGTGGCAATCGGCCGACCGATCGTTTATGCCGCCCGCTCGCATCAGGCTTGGAATGCTGCCCGGACCGGTCCGGGCGGCGGTGAAACTGGAAAGGCGTGTTTGAAATGTCCGGAAATCGCATGACCGGCGCGGAAATGGTGATCAAGGCCCTGGCCGACCAGGGTGTGGAGGTCGTCTTCGGGTATCCCGGCGGCGCCGTCCTTCCGATGTATGACGCCCTCTTCAAGCAGAACTCGGTGCGCCACATCCTCTGCCGGCACGAGCAGGGCGCCGTGCACATGGCAGAAGGCTATGCGCGCTCGACCGGCAAGGTCGGCGTGGTCCTCGTGACGTCTGGCCCGGGCGCGACCAACGCGGTGACCGGCCTGACCGATGCGCTGATGGATTCGATTCCGGTTGTCTGCCTGACCGGCCAGGTGCCGACCCACCTGATCGGCAACGACGCCTTCCAGGAAGCCGACACCACCGGGATCACCCGGCCCTGCACCAAGCACAATTACCTCGTGAAGGACGTCGACGACCTCAGCCGGACCATGCACGAGGCCTTCTACGTGGCGGCCGCCGGCCGTCCGGGGCCGGTCGTGATCGACCTGCCGAAGGATGTGCAGTTTGCCGAGGGCGAATACCGCTCGCCGGAGAATGTCACGCACCGGCACTACAACCCGCAGCGCGAGGGCGCGGACGCGGCGATCGAGGAGGCGGTCGATCTCCTGGCGAACGCGAAGAAGCCGATCTTCTATATCGGCGGCGGCTGCATCAATTCAGGCGAGCGCGCCTGCGAACTCGTGACCGAACTGGTCAAGGCCACCGGTTACCCGGCGACCACCACGATCATGGGGCTGGGCGCCTTCCCGGGCTCGTCGCCGCAGTGGCTGGGCATGCTGGGCATGCACGGAACCTACGAGTCCAACCTCGCCATGTACAACTGCGATGTCATGGTCTGCATTGGTGCACGCTTCGACGACCGGGTGACCGGGCGAACCGATGCGTTCTCGCCGGGGTCGAAGAAGATCCACATCGACATCGACCCGAGCTCGATCAACAAGAACATCCAGGTGGACGTGCCCATCGTCGGCGATGTCGCCAACGTGGTCGAGGACATCCTCGAGAAGTGGCGTGCGCGCGACGCGAAACCCGACGCGAAGGCGCTCGACGCCTGGTGGAAGCAGATCGACGAGTGGCGCGCGGTCGACTGCCTGAAGTTCGACCAGGGCTTCGACGCCAAGGACGACATCAAGCCGCAATACGCGATCAAGCGCCTGTACGAGCTGACCAAGGACATGGACGCCCGGGTCACGACCGAGGTCGGCCAGCACCAGATGTGGGCGGCGCAGTATTACCACTTCGACAAGCCCAACCGCTGGATGACATCGGGCGGCCTCGGCACCATGGGCTACGGCCTGCCGGCGGCGATCGGGGTCCAGATCGGCCACCCGGACTCGCTCGTCATCGACATCGCGGGCGAGGCGTCGACGATGATGAACATCCAGGAACTGGGGACGATCGCCCAGTACAAGCTTCCGGTGAAGGTGTTCATCCTGAACAACTACTGGCTCGGCATGGTCCGCCAGTGGCAGGAACTGCTGCACGGTGCGCGCTATTCGGAGTCCTACTCCGACGGCCTGCCGGACTTCATCAAGCTGGCCGAGAGCTTCGGCATCACCGGCCTGCGCGCCACCAGCCCGAACGAGGTGGACGACGTCATCACCCAGATGATCGAGACGCCCGGTCCGGTGATCGTCGACATGGTCGTCTCCAAGGAAGAGAACTGTTTCCCGATGATCCCGGGCGGTGCCGCGCACAACGAGATCCTGCTCGGCATCGAGGACAAGCAGGAGCAGAAGCAGTCCGAGGAGGGCATGGTCCTCGTCTAGGCGCGCGGCCTGTCCCTTCGGGAAACCTGTCCAAGAAAAACAAGAAAGCGAGCGCGTGATGGCGCCAAGGAACGACCCGATCGAGCGGCATGTGATGGCCGTGATCGTCGACAACGAACCCGGCGTGCTCGCGCGCGTCGTCGGCCTGTTCTCCGGGCGCGGCTACAATATCGAGACCCTGACCGTCGCGGCGATCGACGAGGACGAGGGATCGTCGCGCATCAACCTCGTGACCTCGGGCACGCCGATGATCATCGAGCAGATCAAGGCGCAGCTTGAGCGGCTGGTCCCGGTCCGCGAGGTCCATGACCTCACGGAGGAGGGGGCCTATGTCGAGCACGAGGTGGCACTGGTCAGCATCAAGAACGAGGGCGCGGCGCGGCGCGAGGCGCTGCGGATCGCCGACATCTTCCGCGCGCGTGTCGTCGACACCGGCGTCGACTCCTTCGTGTTCTCCCTGACGGGCGCGTCGGAGAAGATCGACAGCTTCCTTGTGCTGATGCGCAACCTCGGCGAGACCGAGATCGCACGCTCGGGCGTCGTCGCCATCCGGCGCGGCGGCAAACAGGGCAAGCCGAACCTGCTCGCGGGAATCGACGAGGACTGAAAGCCGGAACCGGCCATTGCCCGCGCGGCGGCAGGCTTGTAAAACCGCCGCGCACCGGAATTGACGGCGCGGCGCCCGCGGACTTGCGGCCCGCCCGCACCCAACACATCGAAACACATTGAGACGAAGAACAGGGGACGAGAGATATGCGCGTTTACTATGACCGCGACGCGGACGTGAACCTCATCAAGGGCAAGAAGATCGCCATCATCGGCTACGGCAGCCAGGGGCATGCGCATGCGATGAACCTGCGCGACAGCGGCGCGACCGACGTCGTCGTCGCGCTGCGCGAGGGCTCCGGCAGCATCGCCAAGGCCGAGGGCGCGGGCTTCGAGGTCAAGTCGCCGGCCGAGGCGGCGGCCTGGGCCGACGTCGTGATGGTCCTCGTCCCCGACGAACTCCAGAGCGATCTCTATTACGATCACCTGGCGGACAACATGAAGGAGAACGCGGCGATCGCGTTCGCCCACGGCCTCAACGTCCACTTCAACCTGATCGAGCCGCGCGCCGACCTCGACGTGTTCATGATCGCGCCGAAGGGCCCGGGCCACACCGTGCGCTCCGAGTACGAGCGCGGCGCCGGTGTGCCGACGCTGCTCGCGGTGCACCAGGACGCCAGCGGCAACTGCCACGACATCGGCCTCAGCTACGGTTCGGCGATCGGCGGCGGGCGCGCGGGCATCATCGAGACCACCTTCAAGGAAGAGTGCGAGACCGACCTCTTCGGCGAGCAGACCGTGCTGTGCGGCGGCCTTTCGGCGCTCATCCAGGCCGGGTTCGAGACCCTGGTCGAGGCCGGCTACGCGCCGGAGATGGCGTACTTCGAGTGCGTCCACGAGGTGAAGCTGATCGTCGACCTGATCTACGAGGGCGGGCTGGCGAACATGCGCTACTCGGTGTCGAACACGGCCGAGTATGGCGACTACACCCGCGGCCCGCGCATCGTCACCGACGAGACCAAGGCGGCCATGAAGGAAATCCTCAAGGAAATCCAGACCGGCTCCTTCTCGAAGGAATGGATGCTGGAGAACCGCGTCGGCCAGACCGGCTTCAAGACCACGCGCCGGCTGCAGGCCGAGCACCAGCTCGAGGAGACGGGCGAGCGCCTGCGGGGCATGATGCCGTGGATCGCCGAGAACGCGCTGGTCGACAAGTCGAAGAACTAGACCGGCATGCGAATCAGGCCTCGTGACGCAAACATGCCGTCACGAGGCCGAAGCATGCACCATGGTTAACAAAACCGTTGCGGTGCACTGCAATATCGCTCTAAAACTAGGGCGTTAAACGCTTTTCTTTGCATACTGGTGTACGGGTTGTTCACCAATTGTTAACGATCCGGCGTCGATTCTAGCCCCGTTAAGGATAGTTTCGGCCGGAGCCGTTGGGGAGATCGGGGACGTGACCATCGTCCATGCAGATCGGGACCTGGGCCACCGCCTCGTTTTCGGGGCGGCGAACGGCCGTGCATGCCTGCTGCGGATCGATCTCGACGCGCTTCTTGTTGGCGGCGCGGCCCTGCGACTTAGGCGCCCCTGAACGACGACAGTGCCGTGCGGCCTGCATTGTTCAGGGGATTTCTGAAAGCCCAAGTCAACCAATCAGTATTGAGACAGGACCCATGACCGCCACGGATAACAACCAGACCAGGACGGATTCGGTCGTCGACAAAAGCGACCCGAACTACGTCCGTATCTTCGACACCACCTTGCGCGACGGCGAGCAGTCGCCGGGCTGCTCCATGAACCTCGAGGAGAAGGTGCGCGTCGCGCTCGCGCTCGAGGAGCTGGGCGTCGACATCATCGAGGCCGGCTTCCCGATCGCGTCCAACGGCGACTTCGAGGCCGTGCGCGAGGTCGCGAGCACGGTGAAGAACTCGTCCGTCGCGGGCCTCGCCCGCGCGGCGCACCAGGACATCGACCGCGCGTGGGAGGCCGTGAAGGTCTCCGAGCGCCCGCGCATCCACACCTTCCTGTCGACCAGTCCGCTGCACATGAAGTTCAAGCTCCAGATGGAGCCGGACGAGGTGCACGACGCCGTCATCGACAGCGTGAGCTACGCGCGCAATCTCTGCGACGACGTCGAATGGTCGCCCGAGGACGGCTCGCGGACCGAGCACGATTTCCTCTGCCGCACCGTCGAGAGCGCGATCCGCGCCGGCGCGTCCACGATCAACATCCCGGACACCGTTGGCTACGCGGTGCCCGAGGAGTTCGCGGCGCTCATCGAGATGCTGTTCAACCGCGTGCCGAACATCGACAAGGCGGTGATCTCGGTGCACTGCCACAACGATCTCGGCCTGGCGGTCGCCAACTCGCTGGCCGCGGTCGGTGCGGGCGCACGGCAGATCGAGTGCACGATCAACGGCATCGGCGAGCGCGCGGGCAACTGCGCGCTGGAAGAGGTCGTGATGGCGCTGCGCACGCGCCACGACGCGATGCCCTACACGACCGGCGTCGAGACCACGGCGATCACCCGGGCGAGCCACCTGCTCTCCACGATCACCGGCTTCAACGTCCAGCCGAACAAGGCCATCGTCGGCGCCAACGCCTTCGCGCACGAGTCCGGCATCCACCAGGACGGCGTCCTCAAGAACGCCGAGACCTACGAGATCATGACGCCGGAATCGGTCGGCCTGAACCAGTCCAACCTGGTGATGGGCAAGCATTCGGGCAGCCACGCCTTCCGTGAGAAGCTGCGCGAGCTGGGCTACGGCAACATGGGCGACAACGCGATCCGCGACGCCTTCCAGCGCTTCAAGGACCTGGCCGACAAGAAGAAGGAACTCTTCGACGAGGACATCGTCGCGCTGGTGGACGACACAATCCAGCACGACGACGCCCGCGTGAAGTTCGTGTCGCTGCAGGTCCGCGCGGGCTCGAAGGGCCCGCAGGAGGCCGACCTCGAGCTCGAGATCGACGGCGAGACCGTCGCGACCACGGCCAAGGGCAACGGGCCCGTCGATGCCGTGTTCAACGCGATCGGCGAACTCTTCCCCCATTCGGCCACATTGCAGCTCTATCAGGTGCATGCGGTGACGGGCGGCACGGACGCGCAGGCGGAGGTGACGGTCCGGCTCGAGGAGAACGGAAAGACCGTGAACGGGCAGGGCGCGGACGCCGACACGCTGGTCGCGTCGGCGCGGGCCTACCTGCACGGGTTGAACAAGCTTCTGGTGAAGCGGGAAAAAACAGCGCCGGCGGCACTGTCGGCATAGTCAGGATCGGGGTCGGCGCGTTCCCTGTGACGGGGCGCGCCGGCCTCAGGCCCCCATGGGCGGGGGCAGTCTAACGGGACGAGGCGGCGAGACATGCTATCGCGAATTATGGGTGCCCTTTCGGCCGACATGGCCATCGACCTCGGCACCGCGAACACCCTGGTATACGTGAAGGGGCGCGACATCGTGCTCAACGAGCCGTCGGTGGTCGCGATCGCGGAATCGAAGGGCAAGAAGAAGGTGCTGGCCGTCGGCAACGAGGCCAAGCAGATGCTCGGCCGCACGCCGGGCAACATCCAGGCGATCCGCCCGCTGCGCGACGGCGTCATTGCGGACTTCGAGGTCGCCGAGGAGATGATCAAGGAGTTCATCCGCAAGGTCCACAACCGGCGCGGCTTCCACAGCCCGATGATCGTGGTCTGCGTCCCGTCAGGCTCGACCGCGGTCGAACGCCGGGCGATCCAGGAATCCGCCGAAAGCGCGGGCGCGCGCAAGGTCTACCTGATCGAGGAACCGATGGCGGCCGCGATCGGCGCCGGGCTGCCGGTCACCGAGCCGACCGGCTCGATGGTCGTCGATATCGGCGGCGGCACGACCGAGGTCGCGGTCCTGTCGCTGGGCGGCATCGTCTACTCGCGCAGCGTGCGTGTCGGCGGCGACA
>JAEPNS010000198.1 GCA_017643325.1 Alphaproteobacteria bacterium
ACACCCGCGAATAGAAATCGGCCTGGTCCGCGACGTCCGGGTAGGTCGCGCGCACCATGAAGGGGATTTCCGTGCGGTAGAGGCCGACTCCCTCGGCGCCCGTCTCGTCGAGCTGGGTCATGTCGGCCAGCAGACCCGCATTCAGCAGCAGCGTGACGCGCCGCCCGTCGCGCGTGTCGGCCGGTGTGTCACGAAGGTTACGGTAGGCCTCGAGACGGGCGCCGCGCGCAGCCAGCGCCCCCTCGAAGCTGCTCGCGACCTCCTCGCCTGGACGCAGATAGACGACGCCGTTCTCCGCATCGACCAACACCTCGTCGCCCGTCTCCACCCGCGAAAGTACGCCGGGCAGGCGCCCGATCAGCGGGATGCCCAAAGCCCGCGCCACAATCGTCGCGTGCGCGTTGGCCGACCCTTCTTCCAGCAGGACCGCCTTCACGACGCCGGGCTCGTAATTGAGAAGTTCGGCAGGCCCCAGCGAGCGCGCGACGAGCACCATGTCGTCCGGCAGCTGCATCCCCTCGTCGTCGTCACCTTCCACCAGTTGCCGGAGCAGCCGGTTCGCCAGCTCCTCGAAATCGAGAAGCCGCTCGCGCATCAATGCGGTGCTGGCCTGGACCATCCGGGTGCGCGTGTCCTCCTGCACACGCTGGACCGCAGCCTCTGCCGAGAAGCCGGACTGGATCGCCTCGTTGATACGCCGCATCCAGCCTCGGTCCTCCGCAAACATGCGGAATGTCTCGAGCACCTCGCGATGCTCGCCCGCGGCGGCGAGTTCGGGACGGTCGAGATAGGCATCGAGATCGTGCTGCAGGGCTGCAAGCGCGACGCGGACTCGCTCCTGTTCGCGGCGCGAATCGTCACTCAGCATGCGCTCGATCGTGACCCGGCGGCGATGGATGAACGCCGTGCCGCGGGTGAGCCCGGAGCTGAGCGGTGTCCCTTCGAGCCGTTGCGGCAGCGCCGCCGTTTCGCTGTCGAATCGAGGCTCGTCGGGGCCGAGGACCTCGCCGCCGGCCACCAGTTCCGCCAGCACCATGGCGGTCGTCTCCAGCGTCTCGACTTCCTCTTCTGCGTATTTGCGCTCGGTCCGGTTCTGGATGACCAGCACCCCGAGCACGCGCCCTCCGCGCACGATGGGCACACCCATCAGCGAAGAATAGCGCTCCTCCCCGGTCTCGGGCCGGTAGGCGAACAGCGGATGGGACTGGGCATCCGCCAGCGCGACGGGCATGGCCTGCGCCGCGACGAAACCGACGAGTCCCTCGCCCACCATCAGGCGTGTGTTGTGCACGGCGTCGGGCCTGAGACCCTCGGTGGCAAAGAGCTCCAGCACGTCGCCTGCGCGGCGTACGTAGATCGAGCACACCTCCGCGACGAGCTCACGGGCGATAAGCGTCGCAATTCCGTCGAGGCGTTCCTGCGCCGATCCGGGCCCCGCCATGATATCGCGCAGCCGGCGGAGCAGCCGGCGAGAGCCCACCCAGGCCGGGTTGTTGGCGCCGGGGCCGCTCACGAAAACACCCTGCTACCGCGCCCCCCGGGGCCGCGGCTTCGACCGGGCTGGGAGAGGGCGAAGCGGGTGAGCATGATGCGGATCAGGCGGCGTCCAGGCCGTAGACGGTGTGAAGCGCGCGCAGGGCCAGTTCGGTGAACTCTTCGGCGATCAGGACGCTGATCTTGATCTCGGAGGTGGAGATGACCTGGATGTTGATGCCGCGCTCCGCCAGAGACGAGAACATGCGTTGCGCGACGCCGGCATGGCTGCGCATCCCGACCCCGACGACCGAGACTTTCACGACGTCGGCGTCGGGAACGAGGTCGGTGAAGCCGAGTTCGTCCTTGCGCGCCTCCAGGATCTCGATCGCGCGGTCGAGGTCGCCGCGGGTGACGGTGAACGTCATGTCCGTCCGCGTCCCGTCTTCCGACACGTTCTGCACGATCATGTCGACATTGACGTTGGCGTCGGCGAGCGGGCCGAAGATCGCCGCCGCGACGCCCGGCCGGTCGGCCACGCGCATCAGGGTGATCTTGGCTTCATCGCGACTGTAGGTGACGCCGCTGACTATTTCCTGTTCCACGATATCTTCCTCGTCGACGACAAGAGTTCCGGGCAGGTCGCTGCCGATCGCATCCTCGAAGGACGAGAGCACCTGCACCGGGACCCCGTGATTCATGGCCAGTTCGACCGAACGGGTCTGGAGGACCTTGGCGCCGAGCGATGCCATTTCCAGCATCTCTTCGTAGGTGATTTTATCCAGCTTGCGCGCGCGCGTCACGATCCGGGGGTCCGAGGTGTAGACCCCGTCCACGTCGGTATAGATGTCGCACCGATCGGCATTAAGCGCCGCCGCGAGCGCCACCGCCGTGGTGTCTGATCCGCCGCGGCCGAGCGTGGTGATGCGATTGTCCGGACCGATCCCCTGGAAACCCGCGAGAACGCAGACCTGCCCGTCGGACAGCCGCCGCTCCATTTCTTCGGTCTCGATCTTCTCGATTCGCGCCTTCGCATGGGCATCGGAGGTACGAACCGGCACCTGCCAGCCGAGCCATGAGCGCGCCGGGATACCCTGTTCCTGCAGGCAGATCGCCAGCAGGCCCGCGGTCACCTGCTCTCCGGTCGAGACCACCACATCGTACTCGCGCGCATCGTGCATGGAATGCGCGGCGCGCGTCAGGTCCACCAGGTCGTTGGTGACACCCGCCATAGCGGACACCACGACAGCGATCTCGTGGCCCGCGTCGTACTCGCGCTTCACCCGCGCCGCGACGGCACGAATTCGGTCGAGATCGGCGACGGAGGTGCCGCCAAATTTGGCAACGATGCGACTCATGGTCTCTTCCATTGCGCCGGCCGCCCGGAGTAGTCATATGGGGCGGATACAACGCTGTTGGCGCGCTTAAAGTCCCGATTTCATGGGCCATCCGCGCGAAACGGCGTATCCATACTCAGCCCGAACCCGCCTTGCAAGCACACGGCAGCCCCAAACCATGGCAACAGTCGACGAAATGACGGCAGGCGGTTCGCGCGATCCCCGGGAGCTTGAAAAGTTCGAGCGCATGGCTGCGGAGTGGTGGGATCCGGAGGGGAAATTCCGGCCCCTGCACCGCTTCAATCCGGTCCGGCTCGAATACATCCGCGAACGTGTTTGCGAGCATTTCGGCCGCGACGCCCGGTCGACACGTCCGCTCGAGGGTCTGACGCTTCTGGACGTCGGCTGCGGCGGCGGGCTCCTGTGCGAGCCGATGACACGGATGGGCGCGCGGGTAACCGGTGTGGACGCCGTCGAGACCAACATCGAGGTCGCCCGGCTGCACGCCGGCGAGGTGGGCCTCGACATCGACTACCGCGCAACCACGGCCGAGGAAGTGCTGGCCGGCGGCGAACAGTTCGACATCGTGCTCAGCATGGAGGTCGTCGAGCACGTGGCCGACCCGCACGCCTTCCTGGCCGATTGTGGCCGGCTGGTCGCGCCGGGCGGACTGGTGTTCGCCGCGACCCTCAACCGGACAGCAAAGGCGTTTGCGATGGCGATTGTCGGTGCGGAATACGTGCTGCGATGGCTGCCCCGCGGCACCCATGACTGGCGCAAGTTCGTCCGGCCGTCGGAACTGGTCGACGGCCTGCAGGCGGGCGGGATCGAGATGGTGGAAGTGACCGGGGTGGTCTTCAACCCGCTGTCAGGCACATGGTCCCGCAACGCGCGCGACCTCGACGTCAACTACATGGGCGTGGGCCGGAAAGCCGGGTAACGGACTAGCTAGCTGTCCATCCGCTTCGGCCAGGGCAGCTTGCCGACGGGCACGCCCTCCTCGGCCAGTTCCCTGGCTTCCTCCTCGGTCGCGTTGCCGTAAATGCCCCGTTCCTCGGACTCGCCGTAGTAGATCTTGCGGGCCTCGTCCGGGAATTCGTCGCCGACATCGTCGAAGTTGGTTTCGACATAGTCGCGCACTTCGCCAAGCATCTTGCGGAGCTTCTTCTGCGCCTCGGCCTTCTCGACCCGCTGTGCGCGCACGGCGCTCTTCGCGCCGACCGCCGGCGCCATGATCGACTTCTCGACTTTGGTGTCCCCGCAGACCGGGCATTCGACAAGCTTCTTTTTCGACTGCTTGTCGAAATCGGCCGAGTTCTGGAACCAGCCCTCGAACTCATGGTCGTTCTTGCAGATGAGATTGAAACTGATCATGTCTTTTACCCGCGCGCTCGCTGCGCCTGCGGGCGAAGAAATGGTGCTATTTCAGGAAAATTACAAGCCGAAGATGGCCTGCCCATGAGCAACGACGATGATTCGAAATCCGCGCCTTCGCCCTGGATCACCCGGTTTTCCGGGCTTGCCCGCGGTCCGCTGCTGGACGTGGCGTGCGGGGCGGGCCGGCACACCAGGCATTTCGCGGACCGGGGATTGCCGGTCACGGCCGTGGATCGAGACATCTCGAAGCTGGGTGCACTGCGCGGCCACCCCGACGTTACCGCCATCGAGGCGGACCTTGAAACCGAGGACACCCCGTGGCGGCCGGAACCGGCGTCCTATGCGACGGTGGTGGTCACAAACTATCTGTGGCGGCCGCTGCTGCCGGCCCTCGTCGCCGCGTTGCGACCGGACGGGCTTCTGCTTTACGAGACTTTCGCCGAGGGCAATGCTCGCTACGGCAAGCCCTCCAACCCGGATTTCCTGCTCAGACCCGGCGAGTTGCTCGACGCGGCCCGCGAACGGCTGACGGTGATCGCCTACGAGCACGGCGAGATCGGCGATCCGCCCCGCGCGGTGGTCCAGCGGATCTGCGCGACGAGAGACGACGGCCCGAAGGCGCTAGGCGTCTGACCCCGCGAGCCCGAGCTTGGCATCGAGTTTACCGGCGGCATCGAGCGCATAGAGGTCGTCACAACCGCCGATATGCTCGTCGTCGATGAAGATCTGGGGCACGGTGTGCCGGCCGTTGGCGCGGCGCATCATCTGCTCGCGCTTGTCCTTGCTGAAGCTGACGTCGGTTTCCTCGAAATCAACGCCCTTCTGGTTCAGGAGCCGCTTCGCCGCGGCGCAGAAGCCGCACATCATGCCCGTGTAGATTTCGACCTTCGCCATGCCAGCGTCCCCTTCCGGTGTGCGCATTATCTAGGTAACGCGCACGGGAAAACCAGTGCCCCGGTTTCAAATGGCCGTCATCCGCTTGCGCAGCGGCGCGCTCAGCGCGGCCGGTCGACCCGCGCAAGCACAAGCGCATCCACGCCCGCTGCACCCGCGCGCAGCAGGGCCGACGTGCACGCCTCGAGCGTCGCGCCGGTCGTGTAGACATCATCCACCAGAAGCACCCTGCGGCCGGACAGGCGCACCGCGTGCCGCGGATTCACGGCAAAGGCGCCGCGCACGTTGCGCTTTCGCTCGGACGCGTTCAGCCCGCCCTGTGTCGGGGTGGCCCGCACGCGCTGCAGCAGGTCCGGCAGGAACATCGCCTCACCGCCGCTCTCGCGCGCGAGTTCGCGGGCAAGCAACGCCGACTGGTTGAAACGCCGTCGCCACAGGCGAAACCGGTGCAGCGGAACCGGCGCGATCACGTCGGCATCGCGCAGCAGTTCCCGGCCGGCGCGCGCCAGCCAGCGCCCGAACGCGGGCGCGCCGTGCAAGCGGTCGCGATGCTTCAGGCCGGTGACCAGGTCGCGGCTGACGTCGTTGTAGACAAAGACCGCGCGCGCCCGCCCGAACCCGGGGCGCTCGCGCGCACACGCCCCGCACAGCGCATCCGGTCCCTGGTCGAACTCGAAGGGCACGCCGCAGGCCGCACAGAACGGGGCCGCGATGAACTTCGCCCCCTCCCAGCAGGATGCGCAGAGCGCGCCCGGCTCGGACACCAGTGCATCACAGGCCAGGCACTGGGGCGGCAGCACGGTGTCGAGCGCCGCGCGGGAGGCGCGTTTCAGCAGGTCCGTCGGGCGGGCGAACTCCATGGCGAAGTCAGGCGCCTGGCGCTTGCTCGTGTCAAGCCATGGAACTCTCTCCCAAAGAACGGGGCCGCCGTGCGATAACGCCTGCGATGAACGCACCCGACGCCATCTTCGACCGTTCGATGATCCGCCGGCGACGCGCCCGCGCCGCGGCACGGTTCGCCGACCACGACTTCCTGTTCCGCGAGATCGCGGAGCGCCTGGCCGAGCGGGTGGGAGACGTGCGCCGCGACTTCGCCTTGGCGCTCGATGCAGGCTGCCGGTCGGGTCTCTTCGCGAAGGCCGCGCAAGGCGCGATCCCCGGAAAGATCGGGCAGGTGGTCCAGTACGACCTGTCGCCGGATTTCGCCGCGCTGGCGGCCCGGGACACGGTCATGCCGACGCTCGCGGCGGATGACGAGGCCCTGCCCTTCGCGCCGGCGAGCTTCGACCTGGTCGCCAGCTGCGCGGTGCTCCACGCCGTCAACGACGTGCCCGGCGCGCTGATCCAGCTCCGGCAGGCGCTTAAACCGGACGGCCTGTTCGTCGGCGCGATCCTTGGCGGCGAGACCCTGCACGAGTTGCGGCACGCGCTGATCGCCGCGGAAGCCGAGGTTGAGGGCGGCGCGAGCCC
>JAEPNS010000199.1 GCA_017643325.1 Alphaproteobacteria bacterium
ATCACCGCCTGCGCGCCGTGGTAGGTGAGCGTGAGCAGCGAGCCGTTGCCGTCCATCATCGCCGCGGCGCGCTGGGCGACGGCGGTGAAGGAGTAGCAGGAGATGTTCATCGTCCGCAGGAAGTTGTCCTGCGTCGTGTTCATGTAGCGGCCCTTGAGCTCTTCCTTGTTGGAATGCGCGATGGCGTGGACCACGAAGTCGAGCCGGTCCCAGGTGTCGCCGATCGCCGCGAAGGCCTGGTCGAGGCTGTCCGTTTCTGACGCGTCGCACTGGACCATGGCGGCCGCGTTGACCGATTCCGCCAGCGGCCCGACGCGGCGCGCGAAGGAATCGGTCTGGTAGGTGAAGGCGAGCTCCGCGCCCTGCGCGGCGGCCGCGCGCGCGATCCCCCACGCGATCGAGTGGTCGTTGGCGACCCCCATGATCAGGCCGCGTTTGCCCTTCATCAGGTTGCCCGACATGGGCATGGCGTCGTCCGCCGGGTCGGTGATCTTCGCCCGGGTCGCGGGCCGCGGTTCCGGCGAGGGTGCGCGTGCGTCAGCCATATCCGTCATCCCCCGAACCGCTGAAAGGCAAGTGTTGCGTTGGTGCCGCCGAAGCCGAAGCTGTTGGACATCACGACCTCGAGGCCGGCGTCGTCGATACGCTCGGTGACGATGTTGGCGTCGCCGGCCTCCGGGTCGAGGTCGTCGACATTGATGGACGGCGCGACGAAGTCGTTGTCGAGCATCAGCAGCGAGTAGATCGCCTCGTGGGCGCCGGTCGCGCCCTGCGAATGTCCCGTGAGCGACTTGGTCGAGGTGATGCGCGGGCGTTGGTCGCCGAACACCTCCCGGATCGCCCCGAGCTCGATCATGTCGCCGACGGGTGTCGAGGTGCCGTGGGCGTTGATGTAGTCGACCGCCTTGTTGCCGAGTCCGGCGGTGGCCATCTTCATGCATCGCACCGCGCCCTCGCCGGACGGGGCGACCATGTCGACGCCGTCGGAGCTGGCGCCGTAGCCGACGACCTCGGCGTAGATCTTCGCGCCGCGCGCCTTCGCGCGCTCGAGTTCCTCAAGCACCACGATGCCGCCGCCGCCGGCGATCACGAAGCCGTCGCGGTTGGCGTCGTAGGGCCGCGAGGCCTTCTCCGGGGTATCGTTGTAGTTGGACGACAGCGCGCCCATCGCGTCGAACAGCACCGTGAGTGACCAGTGGAGCTCTTCTGCGCCGCCGGCGAAGACGATGTCCTGCTTGCCCATCTGGATCAGCTCGGTGCCGTTGCCGATGCAGTGGGCGCTGGTCGAGCAGGCCGAGCTGATCGAGTAGCTCAGACCGCGCATCCCGAAGGCGGTGGACAGGTTTGCGGAAAGCGTCGAGCACATGGCCTTCGGCACCGCGTAGGGGCCGACGCGCTTGGGGCTCTTGTTGCGCGCGGTGTCGGCGGCCTCGACCTGGGCCGAGGTGGACGGGCCGCCCGTGCCCGCCACGAGACCGGTGCGCTCGCTGCGGATCTCGGCGTCGTCCAGCCCGGAGTCCTTCACGGCCTCCTGCATCGCGATGTAGCCGTAGGCCGCGCCGTCGCCCATGAACCGGCGCAGCTTGCGGTCGATATGCTCGTCGAAGTCGACATTCGGCGCACCGTGGACGTGGGAGCGGAAACCCATCTCCTCGTAGACGTCGCTCTTGACGATGCCCGAGCGGCCGGCACGCAGGCTGTCGGTGACTTCGGTGGTGTTCGCCCCGATCGGCGAGACGATGCCGAGGCCGGTGACGGCGACCCGGCGGAGACCGTTGGCACTCATGACCCCTCCCTAGTCCGCTTTGTCAGAAGGCGGGAACAGGCCGACCCGCAGGCCGGCGGTGGTGTAGACCGTCTCGCCGTCGAGTTCGGCCTTGCCGTCGGCCACCGCGATCGCGAAGCCGCGCTTGAGGACCTTCTGCACGTCCACCTGGTAGCGCAGCAGGGTGCCGGACGGCTTGACCTCGCCGGCGAACTTGACCTCGCCGACGCCGAGCGCGCGGCCCGGGCCGGGCAGCCCGAGCCAGCCCAGGTAGAAGCCGAGCATCTGCCACAGCGCATCCAGACCCAGGCAGCCCGGCATGATCGGGTCGCCCTCGAAGTGGCAGGGGTAGAACCAGAGGTCTTCCTTGATATCGAGCTCGGCCACGATCAGGCCCTTGCCGTGCGCGCCGCCGTCCTCGGAAATTTCGGTGATGCGGTCGAACATCAGCATCGGCGGCAGCGGCAGCTGCGCGTTGCCCGGCCCGAACAGCTCGCCGTGACCGCAGCGGATCAGGTCGTCGTAGGAGAAACTCGATTTTTGCGTGAAACCGTCCATACCGCTTATCTCGCAGTGTTCTCGCGACCGCGCGCCCCCGCGGCCGCGTGCCCAGGAAAATGCCCGAACGTTCTATCAGGTGTTCGCCGCTGTGTCCGCAATTTGGCGTAGATTGCGGACGATACAATAGCGGGGTTCCGCGACAGGCCCCCGGTCGGCGCGAGGCGGGAAACGCGGGAATTCGTCGCGAACATCAAAAGTTAATCAATTTCATTGGCTTAGGTTATTTCTTCGAAAGATTCATCTTTACATTGGGAAAGATTGCGCCATATTTGTCCCATGAGTGAAACGCGACACGAGATGCCGGACCGGCCCTTTTCCCAGACGCTCCGTCGGCTGAAGGACGCGGGCCTGCGCCCGACGCGCCAGCGCCTCGCGCTGGGCAAGCTCCTGTTCGATGCGGGCGACCGCCATGTGACGGCCGAGCAATTGCATGCCGAGGCCGCGGCCAACGGGATCAAGGTATCGCTTGCGACGGTCTACAACACCCTCAACCAGTTCACCGACACCGGCCTCCTGCGTGAGGTCGTGGTGGCGCCGGGCCGCTCGTATTTCGACACAAATATCGACGACCATCACCACTTCTTCTATGAAGACGACGGTGAGCTGCGGGATATCCCGCGCGACCAGATCGCGCTGTCGAGCCTGCCGGAAGCCCCCGCGGACGCCGAGGTCGCGCGCGTGGACGTGATCGTTCGATTGCGCCGCGCAACTGATAATCGTTCTCAGTAAATTCTTTTATTACAAGTGGGTTTCCCTCAGTTTGGATTAGTTCCAAACTGTTGACTCGTGCCGGTCCCGGCGGCATAGTCGCGCGGTGAAGATCAGCGCGCCGTGCCGCAAGGTTCCGGTCGCGACCATCCGAACGACAACCGACGATCACACCCAGATCGATCACATTCAGGAAGAAGGAGACGTGCCATGGCGCTCAAGGGATCCAAAACCGAAGACAACCTCAAGGAAGCGTTTGCCGGCGAGAGCCAGGCCAACCGCCGTTACCTCTATTTCGCCCAGAAGGCCGACGTCGAGGGCTACAACGACGTGGCCGCCGTTTTCCGCTCGACCGCAGAAGGCGAGACGGGACACGCACACGGCCATCTCGAATTCCTCGAGGAAGTTGGCGACCCGGCGACGGGCGAGCCGATCGGCACCACCTCGAACAACCTGAAGGCCGCGGTCGCCGGCGAGACCCACGAGTACACCGACATGTACCCCGGCATGGCGCGCACCGCGCGCGACGAGGGTTTCGACGAGATCGCCGACTGGTTCGAGACCCTCGCGAAGGCTGAAAAGAGCCACGCGGGGCGCTTCCAGAAGGCTCTCGACGAGCTCGACTGACTGTTTCCGGGGTCGTTCGCGCAAAGCGCGGCGGCCCCGGTTCCATTTGAGACGTTGCTCGACGCGGGACCCGGCGCGAAAGGCGCGGGTACACGCCGCCAACGTACCTGGGATATCGACGAGAAGGCGCAGACCATGAGTGAGGGCAACCTCGAAACCCCGCGCGAAGGCAGCCTTGACGCCCCCACCCGCCATCCGATTGCCTGGCAGGACGCCGAATTCTATGACGAGGCCAAGCTCGACGAGGAGCTTCGGCGCGTCTTCGACATCTGCCACGGTTGCCGGCGCTGCTTCAATCTCTGCGATTCATTCCCGCGCCTGTTCGACCTCATCGATGAATCGGACTCCGGTGAGCTCGACACGGTCGACAGCGCCGATTTCAAGCCTGTCGTGGATGCCTGCACGCTCTGCGACATGTGCTTCATGACAAAATGTCCCTATGTGCCTCCGCACGAGTTCGACCTCGATTTCCCGCACCTGATGCTGCGTTACCGGGCCGTTGAGGCGAAGCGTGACGGGGTCCCCTGGAATGAAAAGCAACTCATCCAGACCGAGCGCAATGGCCGGCTGGCCGGCAGGATGCCGGGCATCGCAAACTGGGCCTCACGGTGCGGAAACGGCCTCACGCGGCCGGCCATGGAATCGGTCGCCGGCATTCACCGCGAGGCCGAACTCCCCGAATATGTGCCGACGTCGAAAACCTTCGTTTCGCAGGCCGCGAACGGCCCGGCGGAGGCCAACGTCGATGCCCCCGCGCACGGCCGCAAGGCGGTGCTCTACGCCACCTGTTTCGTGAACTACAACAAGCCCGACACCGGCGTTCTCGCCCAGCGCATCCTTGCGAAGAACGGTGTCGCGACCACGGCGATGCACCCCGGCTGCTGCGGCATGCCGCAGCTGGAGCAGGGGCTGATGGACGACGTCGCCGGGTTCGCGAAGAATGTCGCTCAGGCATTTCGTCCGAAGATCGACGACGGCCAGGACATCATTGCGCTTACCCCGTCCTGCGCGCTGATGCTGAAATTCGAGTGGCCGCTGATCGTGCCTGACGACGAGGACGTGGCCGCCCTGTCGCGCGCCACCCGCGACATCACAGAGTACATTGTGGACATTGCCAAGAACGAGGGGCTCGCCGACGGACTCGAGGCGCTTCCGGATCCCGTGGCGCTGCACCTTGCGTGTCATGCGCGGGCACAGAACATGGGCCAGAAAGCCGCGGATATGCTGCGCCTGATCCCAGAGGCCGACCTCAAGGTTATCGAGCGCTGCTCGGGCCATGGCGGGTCCTGGGGCGTGATGAAAGAGAACTTCGAGACCGCGATCAAGGTCGGTCGGCCGGTCGCGCGGCAGGCCAAGGAGGCTCGCTACGTGGCGTCCGAATGTCCGCTCGCGGCCGACCACATCCTTCAGGGAATTGCGCGGCAGCTCGATGACGGCGAGAGCGCGCCTGCGCGCAGCTATCACCCGGTTGAACTGTTCGCGATGGCCTACGGGCTCGCGCCTGAACTGCAATCCTGATCCCGACACCCCCACACTGGAGCCGGACCGCATGTCCGCCAAGCGAGAAATAACCCGCGACGACATTCTCGACATCGAAGAGTACGCCCGCACCCGCAAGGAGCGTCGTGCCGAGGTGGTCGCGCGCAAGAAGCATCGCCGCGTCGATATCGGCCCCCACGCGACCGCCTACTTCGAATCCTATGAGACTATGTGGCACCAGGTCCACGAGATGCTTTTCATCGAACGCGGTGGCGAGGAGCAGATCCCTGACGAGCTGGCAGCCTACAATCCGCTGATCCCGAACGGGCGCGAGCTCGTGGCGACGGTGATGTTCGAGATCGACGACCCTGTGCGCCGCAAGATGGTGCTCGCCAAGCTCGGCGGGGTCGAGGAAACCGCTTTCCTGAAATTCGCCGGGGAGACTGTGACCGGGGTCCCCGAAGCCGACGTGGACCGCACCACCGCCGACGGCAAGGCGAGTTCGGTGCAGTTCATCCACTTTCCGTTCACCGATGATCAGGTCGAGAAGTTCCGGGCGTCGGGTACCGAAGTCACGCTCGGGTTCACGCACGCCGACTATGCCCATATGACCGTGCTGCACGACGCGACCCGCGCAGAGCTTTCCGGCGATTTCGACTGACTTTATCGATTTTTCAAAGCGCTGGCCCGCTTTGTTGGCGCGCCGGTGTTGCTGTGAATCGTGTGGATAAATCCTTAGGGCGCTGAAATCGCCGCGCTATCGGACAACGACCTCGCCGTCGTGCAGGCCCCAGAGTGCAGCCCGTGGAATCCAGCCTTCGACCCCGTGGCTCTCGATCGCGACGGCACACCATTCCGCCTCACAGAATTCCAGCTTGACCTGGACACCTTCCTCCACGAAAGCCGCGATCGGCGCGCGGTCTTCCGGTCGCGACAACACCCGCGCACGCGCCACCGCAACCGTGGCCGTGCGATTGCCCGAAAGCATCGACTTGTGCACCCAGCCGACCGTTTCGTCCGGGGCCCGGATCTTGCGCCAGTTCTCGAATTCCTCGACCACTTCCACCGGCAGGTCCTTGCGCTGCAACACCCAGTCGATGGGATAGCGAGCCCCAGGTCCCGTGCGCAGGTTGGCCTCTCCGGCCCGCACGCTGACCCAGCGCGGGATCGGCAGGCCCGAGGGATTCTGCTGGCGTGTCTGGGCGCCCTCGCCGTCCTGCGCGGCGGCGGGTGTTGCGGCCAGAGAGGCGGCAAGCAGCGCCAGTGCCGGAATGATCGCGCGCATCGGAGACATGCTTCGCCTCTATCGAACGACGGTGCACCGGTCAAGGCCGTGCGCGCGTGCCGGACCCTTGCGTGCACACAGCCT
>JAEPNS010000019.1 GCA_017643325.1 Alphaproteobacteria bacterium
ATGACCGCGAGCACGTTGGCGCCCTGTTCGCGGGTCATATTGAACGCCATCGCGCGTTCGTCGTGCAGGTGCGGCCGCGCGCCGGCCTTGCGGTAGGTGAGTTCGACCTCCGCGATGTCGCGCACGGTCACACGACCGATCCGGCCGCCGCCGAGATCGGCGTCGGAGCGCAGGACGATGTCGAGCACCTGGTCGGTCCGGTTGAAGTCGCCCTCGGTCCGAACCACGTAGCGCCGCTTGCCTTCCTCCACGTCGCCGCCGGAAATCGACGCGTTCTCCGCGCGCAGGCGGTTGACGATGTCCTCGACGGTCAGCCGGAAGCGGGCCATCTGCTCGGGATCGATGACCACGCGCATCTCGCGCTCGGTCTCGCCGAACACATTCACGTCCGAAATGCCCGGAATGCGCTCGATCTGCTCCTGGACGACGTCTTCGAGGAAATCGCCGTAGGTGACCATGTCGCGGTCGTTGCCCTCGGCGCGGGTCAGGATGAACCATGCGATGGCATTGTCGTCGGTGCCGGACGTGCGCAGGGTGGGCTCGTCCGCCTCCTCGGGGTAGCCGGTCACCCGATCGAGCCGGTTGGCTACCAGCAGCAGGGCCCGGTCCATGTTCTGGCTCGGGCCGAACTCGAGCGTGACCTCTGACCTCCCGGTCCGCGCGCGGCTCTCGATCTTGCGCACGCCTTCGAGGCCCTTCAGGACCTCTTCCTGTCGGTTGACGATCTCGCGCTCGACCTCCAGCGGCGAGGCGCCGCCCCACAGCGTGTCGACGATAATCACGGGCTGGCGCACGTCCGGGGCGAGCTGGATCGGGATCCGCTGCAGCGCGACCCAGCCGAACAGGATGACCATGATGACGACCGCGATGACCGCGATCGGGCGATGGATCGAGGCTGTGATCAGGTTCATGGGCGATCAGCCCCCGCCACGGCCGTTGGCCGGTGCGCTGCCGAGAGTGACGATGTCCAGGCGCTGGCCCGGTCGCAGCCCTTCGTTTCCGCGTACAACGACTTGGTCGCCGGGCTTCAGGCCGTCTGTCACGACAAACCGGCTTCCGACACCCTGGCCGACGACCACGGGCGTCGGCACCGCGACGCCGTTGCGTACGGTAAACACGGACATCGCCCCGCCGCGTTCGATGATCGCGTCCTTGGAAACCGTGACGGCCGTGCCGGACGAACCAACGGGGACGAGCACCGTCACGCTCTGGTTGTCGGCAAAGCCCGACTTTGGGCCGGTGACCACCGGTGTGAGGCGAACCGGCCGTGTGCGCGTGCGCGGGTTCTCGTTCGGGACGATGGCACGCACCGTTGCCTGCTTGGTCTCGCCGTTGTCGAGCCGCACCGTGACGGGTGTTCCCGGCGTGAGGCCGGAAAGCCGGCTCGTGGGCACGTCCGCCTCGATATCCAGGTTGGTGTCGTTGATGATCGTCACGACCGGACTGCCGACGGACAGGTATGCCCCGACCTCGGTGTGGGTCTCGCTCACGACACCCGCAAAGGGTGCGCGGATTTCCGCGTCCGCGAGATCGCGTTCGGCCTGCTGAAGCTGGGTCTCGGCCTGCACGAGTTGCGCCCGGGTCTCGGCGACCTGTCCGGTCTGCGTCGCGACATCCTGGACAAGATCGTCATAGCGCGCCTGGGAGAACGCGGCTGACTTTCGGATTCTCTCCAGCCGCTTGAGCTCGTTCCGCCGCTTTTCAAGGTTTGCCCGTTCGGCGGCAAGGTTCGCGCTCTGCTGGCTGACGACGGCGGCGTAGCGGTCCCG
Organism: Alphaproteobacteria bacterium; assembly: GCA_017643325.1. Lineage (GTDB taxonomy): Bacteria > Pseudomonadota > Alphaproteobacteria > UBA6615 > UBA6615 > JABJAG01. The sequence continues at coordinate 1,770 of JAEPNS010000019.1, forward strand.
TTCGAGGGAAAGGCGCTCCTGGTCGAGCCGGGCGATCACGGCGCCTTCGGCGACCCGGTCGCCGACGTCGACAGACATGTCGAGCACGGGTCCGCTGATCCGCGCGGCCACGGCGCCCGCCTGCCGGGCGACAAAGCGGCCGATGATCGGCGTTGTTTGCCCGACGCTTTCCTCGATCACGGTATCCACCACCACGGTCGCAGGCGGTGGCCCTCCCGATCCGCCGCCGCCGCCGGTAAAGAACGCGCGAAGTTCCGCGCCGTCGAGCGCACCGTTGCCGTCCGTATCGATCTTGTCGAAGTTGGCTGCGACCGGGCCGCGCGCCTCGTCCTTTTCAAGGGTGCCGTTGCCGTTCGCATCGAGGGCCTGCGCCTGAGGCGAAAGGCCCGGTACTCCGCCGCCCTCGCCACCCGCCGGCGCACCTCCGGCAGCGTCACCGCCGGTGAAGAATGCGCGGATTTCGGCTCCGTCGAGCGAACCGTCGCCGTTTTTGTCGATGGTCTCGAAGTTTGCCGCGACGGGCCCGCGGGCCTCGTCCTTCTCAAGCGTGCCGTTGCCGTTGGCGTCGAGCGCCTTGGCCCGGTCCGAGAGCTCGGTCGACTGGCCCTGCGCGGGACTCGCGGCAAGCGCCAGAAGGACGCATGCGAGCATCGCGTTCCATCCACCGGTTCTGAACTGCAACACTTCAACTCTCCCGCGCACCGGCCGATTCCGCCGCTTCCCCCCGAAAGCGGGCTGACAACACGCCCAAATTGCGCGCCTGTCAATCAGCATACGCCGTAGCGCGCGTATGGATCGCTCACAAGTTCGCCAACCGGTTCAACGGATAAAACACCGCCGTGCCTCGATCGCGTCGGGAGGCTATATTCGTATGGGATATCGTCTCGACACCTGAAAGCCCTTCATGAGCACCCGATACTACTTTCATCCGGTCTGCATCGAGCATGAGCCGTCCCCGCATCATCCGGAATCGCCGGACAGGCTGCGCACGATCTCGCGGGTCCTGGATACGCCGGAGTTCGATGGCCTCGATCGGCACGCGCCGGACCAGGCGACAATCGAGCAGATCTCGCGCGCGCATCCGCAAGGTTATGTCGAGCGGGTGCTGGCCATGATCCCGCAGGAGGGTTATGCACGGATCGATGCCGACACGATCGTCTCGCCGAAGTCGGGTGAGGCTGCGCTACGTGCGGCCGGTGCCCTGATCGGTGCCGTCGATGCCGTCATGACCGGGGCGAGCGACAACGCCTTTTGTGCCATCCGGCCGCCGGGACACCATGCCGAACCCGAGCAGGGCATGGGGTTCTGCCTGTTCAACAACGTCGCCGTCGGGGCCGAACATGCCCGCGCGGCCCATGGGGCCGAGCGCGTCGCCGTGATGGACTTCGACGTTCACCACGGCAACGGCACACAGGCGATGTTCTGGGACGAGCCAGACCTGTTCTATGCCTCGACCCACCAGTGGCCACTCTACCCCGGAACGGGAGACAAGTCCGAACGCGGGGCACACAACAACATCGTCAATGCCCCGCTGTGGGCCGGCGCCGACTCGGATGCGTTCCGGGACGCCATGGAGTCTGTGGTGTTGCCGGCGATGGCGGACTTCGAACCGGATCTCGTGATGATCTCGGCCGGGTTTGACGCGCATCGGCGTGACCCTCTCGCGCAGCTCGCGCTTGAAACGGAGGATTTCGTTTGGGCGACCGAGGAAATCCGCAAAATCGCCGAAAGAAAATGCGGCGGCCGCCTCATTTCGACACTGGAGGGCGGATATGATCTCCAGGCGCTGGGCGATTGTGCGGCGGCGCATGTCAAGGTCCTGATGGAGTGATCCGCACGGGCATTTGACCGCGGCACATCGCGCGGATAGACAGGCTCCGGCCTCAGGGAACCGGAAATCGAGAGAGCGGACGATGGCAGACGAAAACAACACGAACGACATTCCGTCCGACATCGCGGCGCTGTCCTTCGAGGACGCGCTCGCCCAGCTGGAGGACATTGTGCGCAGCCTGGAAGGCGGAGATTCCGCGCTGGATGACGCGATCGCGGCCTACGAGCGTGGGGCGGCGCTGAAGCGTCACTGCGAATCGAAGCTCCGCCAGGCCCAGGCGCGGGTCGAGAAAATCTCGCTCGGCGCGGACGGGCAGCCGGAAGCCAGCCCCGCGGACTGAGCGCTGTCGAGACGGGATGGCCCGATCCGTGCCCCAGACCCGCAAAGCCGAAGCGTTCGATTCTGCGCTGACCGCCGTCGCGGCGCAGACCGATGCGATGCTGGCGCACCTGCTCGAACCCTGCGCGGACGACGTACCGCGGCTCTGGGATGCGATGCGCTACGCGGCCCTGGCGGGCGGCAAGCGCCTGCGTCCGTTCCTCGTGCTGGCGGCGTCGGACATCTGTGGCGGGGAACGGAACTCCGCACTGCGCGTCGCGGCAGCCATCGAGATGATGCACACCTATTCACTGGTTCACGACGATCTGCCGGCGATGGATGACGACGATATGCGGCGCGGACAGCCGAGCCTGCACCGCGAGTTCGACGAGGCAACCGCGATCCTCGCCGGCGATGCCCTGCTAACGCTCGCCTTTGAGGTCCTGTCGGATCCGGCAACCCATCGCGATGCCACGGTGCGTGCCGAACTCGTGCTCGGGCTGGCCCGCGCCGGAGGTCCCCGCGGCATGGCCGGGGGCCAGATGCTCGACCTCGAGGCGGAGACCGACGAAACGTCCGACAGGGAAACGGTCTACCGGCTGGAGTCGATGAAAACCGGGGCGCTGTTTGCCTGGGCGTGCGAGGCAGGCGCGGTCGTCGCCGACGCCGACCCTGACGCACGGGAACGATTGCGCTCGTTCGGGGTTGAATACGGTATGGCGTTTCAGATCACCGACGATATCTTGGATGAAGTGGGCGATGCCGAGGAGGTCGGCAAGGCGGTGGGCAAGGACAGCGGGCGCGGCAAGGCGACGCTGGTCTCGCTGGCGGGCCTTGAGGCGGCCCGTTCCGCGGCGATAGACCACGCCCGCAGGGGCTCGGAATTCCTTGATATCTTTGGGGAAAAAGCGGATTTATTGCGCGCCGCGGCCGATCGGTTGATCGATCGGCGCGTATGATTGTATTCACCGGCTGGATTTCGGCCGGTCCTGGACGGGTGTGACCTTGAGCGAAGACAGCAAGACACCGCTACTCGATACGGTCCGTGTGCCGTCGGATATGCGCGACTTTTCGCCGGCGCAGCTCAAGCAGCTCGCCGACGAACTGCGGCAGGAGACCATCTCGGCGGTCTCGATCACCGGCGGCCACCTCGGGGCCGGGCTCGGCGTGGTCGAGCTGACGGTGGCGCTGCATCATGTGTTCGACACGCCGCGCGACCGCCTCATCTGGGACGTGAGCCACCAGACCTACCCGCACAAGATACTGACCGGGCGGCGCGACCGGATTCGCACGCTTCGCCAGCCGGGTGGCCTGTCCGGTTTCACGCGCCGCGTCGAGAGCGAATACGACCCCTTCGGTGCGGCGCACAGCTCGACGTCGATCTCGGCCGGGCTTGGGATGGCCGTCGCGCGGGACCTGTCGGGCGGCGACAACAACGTGGTCTGCGTGATCGGGGACGGCTCGATGAGCGCGGGCATGGCCTACGAGGCGATGAACAACGCCGGTTCCATGGATTCCCGGCTTGTCGTGATCCTCAACGACAACGACATGTCGATCGCGCCGGCCGTGGGTGCGATGAGTTCCTACCTGTCCCGCCTGATTTCCTCCAAAAGCTACCGCTCGCTGCGCCAGGTCGCGAAGGACATGGCGCACCGCTTCCCGAAGAGTTTCGAGGATGCCGCGCGGCGGGCCGAGGAGCATGCCCGGGGGTTTGTGACGGGCGGGACGCTGTTCGAGGAGATGGGCTTCTACTACATCGGCCCGATCGATGGTCACAACATCGACCACCTGACCCCGGTGCTGCGCAACGTGCGCGACGGAAAGCAGGACGGGCCGGTCCTGATCCACGTGGTGACCCAGAAGGGCAAGGGCTTCGAGTCCGACAAGGGTGGACATGAGAAGTACCACGCCGTCGCGAAGTTCGACGTGGTGACGGGCGCCCAGGTGAAGGCCAAGTCGAACGCCCCGAACTTCACGAAGGTATTCGCCGAAAGCCTCGTCCGGGAAGCCGACAAGGACGAGAAGATCGTCGCCATCACCGCCGCGATGCCCTCCGGGACAGGACTCGACATCTTCGGGCTCGCCCATCCCGACCGCTGTTTCGACGTCGGGATCGCCGAGCAACATGGCGTCACGTTCGCCGCGGGGCTGGCGGCCGAAGGCTACAAGCCGTTCGCCGCGATCTACTCGACCTTCCTGCAGCGCGCCTACGACCAGGTCGTCCACGACGTCGCCCTGCAGAGCCTGCCGGTGCGGTTCGCCATCGATCGGGCCGGCATGGTGGGCGCGGACGGCGCGACCCACCACGGGTCGTTCGATATCGCCTATCTGGGATGCCTGCCGAACATGGTCGTGATGGCGGCCGCGGACGAGGCCGAACTGGTCCACATGGTCGCGACGGCTGCGCAGATCGACGACCGGCCGTCCGCGTTCCGATACCCGCGCGGCGAGGGCGTCGGGGTCGACATGCCGGAGGCCGGTGTGCCGCTGGAGATCGGCAAAGGCCGTGTGCTGCGAGAGGGGAGCACCGTGGCGCTGCTGTCCCTCGGTGCGCGGCTGCAGGAGTGCCTGAAGGCTGCCGAGGAACTCGCCGCCCATGGCCTCAGCGCGACGGTTGCGGATGCGCGCTTCGCCAAGCCGCTCGATACGGACCTGCTGCATCGCCTGGCCCGCGAGCACGAGGTCCTGGTCACGATCGAGGAGGGCTCGATCGGCGGCTTCGCGAGCCAGGTGATGACCGAACTCGCCCATGCCGGCCTGCTGGACGGCGGGCTAAAGTTCCGCCCGATGACTCTGCCGGACATCTTCATCGACCATGATTCCCAGGAGGCCCAGTACGCGCAGGCCGGTCTGAATGCGTCGGGCGTCGTCGCGAACGTGCTTGCCGCACTGGGGCGCGAGAGCGAGGCGACGGGCGTTCGCGCCTGACCTGCGACCTCCGTTCACCCTGCCGGGGTGTCCTTCTCTCCCGTCCGGGCCGGCGTCTCGGCAACCGCTTCCGGTTCCGCGCGTCCCGCCGCGGCCTGCCCGAGCGCCGCGAAGCGCTTGCCGGCCCGGTCGAGCTGGCGGGCCGCGGCCTTGAGGTCCGCGAGCATTTCCAGGGCGGCTTCCGCCTGGCCCCCGCTGATGTCGCTGCGCGATGCGGCGACGAGGACATGCGACTTCACCCGCTGGTAGACCTGCTCGAACGCCTCGTCGTCCGGAGGCTGCGCCGACGGATCACCGAAGGCGTCCGCGGCAGCGTCGCACTGAATGAGCAACTGCCGCACGCAGGTGTCGATTTCATCCCGGTAGATCTGCGGCAGGCGCTCGACCTGCCGGCGATGGCCCGCAATCGCCCCCGCGTGGGATGCCAGCTCCGAGAAATGCCAGACGGCCCTGATGGGATGCGCGAGCGCACCAGCCTCCAGCATCGGGGTGCGGGACATGCCGAGTTTCTGCACGTACGCCATGATCGCGGCACCGAGATGTTCGACCGTCTCCGCGCGGCGCTGGAGCCGGGCAAGCGGAGGAGGCGGCGTTGTCAGGGACGTCCTCAGCATGTTGAGAGCGAACAGCGCGACGCGCTGCAGCTCCAGCAGGATCGCCTGCAGCGCAAGCGCCGGGATGCCGAGGCTGTTGGTGTCGAGATAGCGGGGCCGGCTTTCGTTTTCCTCCTCGCTCACGAACCGCTTCGAGAGCCAGGTCTCGAGGCGCGCGGAGACCGGCCAGACCAGCAATACGCCGAGGATGTTGAACACGGTGTGGAACAGCGCCAGCGTCGTGGCAGGCCCCGGCTCGAAGGCAAGCGAGCGTTCGATCGCGCCGATCGCGTAGAGGAGCAGCGGCAGCAGCAGGAGCGCGGCCACGCCGGTGATGCCGTTGAAGACGACATGGCTCATGGCCACCCGCTTGGCATTGGCCGTGGCGCCGATTGTCGCGAGGAGTGCCGTCGTGGTGGTGCCGAGGTTGGCCCCGATGACGAGCGCCGCACCCCCCTCGATCGACACGAGTCCGCCCGACGCGGCGGTGAGGGCGATCGCCATGACCGCGCTCGACGACTGCATCAGTGCCGTGAGCAGGAATCCCGCACCGACCATGAGCGCATGTCCGAATATCCCGGCGCCGGTGAGCGTCGACAGGTCGAACTGGGCGCCGAGCCCGGAAAACGCGGCTTTGAGGGTCGCGATGCCGAGGAAAAGAAGCCCGAATCCGGCGACGGCCTCGCCGATGGCGCCACGCAGGCTCGACGGGCCGGTCAGCACCGTCAGCATCCCGAGGCCCAGAAGCGGCAGCGCGAACGCCTCGACCTTGATGTCGAAGCCGATGATCGCAACGATCCAGCCGGTCATCGTGGTGCCGATATTCGATCCGAACACGACCCACATGGCCTGGCCCAGACTGATGACGCCCGCGTTGACGAAGCCGATCGCCGCGACGGTGACGGCGCTGGAGGACTGGACGATGCCGGTGATCAGGATCCCGGAGGCCAGCCCGCGCGCACGGGTTCGCGTCCACTTGCCCAGGATGTCGCGCAGCTTGTCGCCCGCCGCGACCTTCAGGCCGTCGGTCATCATGCGCATGCCGAGAAGAAACAGCCCGATGCCGCCGACGGTCGTGCCGATCAGTAAAGCAGACACGTAAGTTGCCCTCGAATACCCAAACGCCCCGATGATAACACCGCGATCGCATGCCGGCGGCACCCGGCCGCCGCAACACCGCGGGCCGTTAGGTCAAATGCCCGACGAACCTGCTGTTCCGCACGGGCGGAATGCCTAGCATGGGGCCATGCCCATGCGAGAGTCGGAGATTGCAGCGGCGCGCGAGGCCGTCGGTGCCGCGTTCGCGGGCCTCGCGCCGCCGGGCGACGACGCGCTCCTTCATCCCGATTGCCGGGACGACAACGACATTGCCGACTTTTACGGCCCCCTGCGCCGGGAGGACGTGACGCGCGAACTGCTGGTCGCGAACTATGCCGCCCTGTCCTTCTTCAGCGCGACGGCGTTCCGCTACTACCTGCCCGCCTACCTGGCCCTTGCGCTCGACGAGCCCGAGAGCCCGGAGATCGTGGTCGAGGCAACGCTGCAGGCACTCGACCCGTCACTGTTCGGCCAGCGCCTGGAGGCGTTCCAGGTGTCGAAGTATGCGCGGTTCGACGATTTGCAGAAGGGCGCCGTCACGCGGTTCCTAGAAGCCTTCACACGCGACGAGGACCTGGGTGGTATTGCCGTCGAGGCGTTGCGCTACTGGTACGCCGTGGCACCCCGGGACGTGCGATAGCGCCGGCGCGCGGCGGCTTGCGTTTGTCAGTCGGTAACGGCTTCGGGGGTGGTGGCCCGCAGGAGGGTCTCGTCCTGCGATGCGTCCTCGAACGCGTCGACGAGATCCTCGAGCGAATCGCAGACCTCCCCGAGACCGAAGACCATGGCGTTGCGGAACACGTGCGCACGGGTTTCGTCATCGCGTTCCGCGGTATTGCCCGCGGCAAAGGTGCGGGCGTCCTCCAGCGCGGCGCGGATCCGCTCGATCCTGTCCGCATGCCCCGTCTCGCCGTCTGCGAGCCCGGCGGCAATCGCGCAGCCGTTCTCCCGGACGGTCTCGATCGCGTCCGCGAAGTCGTCGTTTCCCGCCGCGACCTCGTCGGTTTCCTCCGCCACGCGGTTAAGGATCAGCACGGAGTTGTAGAGCCGCGCCGTGCGCTCGATCCGTTCGCGCACTCCGTCCGCATTGTCGAACCGGATGCCGTCCGCGGCGCGGCGCGCGCTGTCGATGTTGCTGTGGTAGCGCCGTCGCGCATCCTTGTCCTTCGCGTCATCGGTGTTCCGGGCACTGTCGACCACGGCATTGAGCCGTTCGGCCGTCGCGCGCAGGCAGGTGCGCAGGTGCCGGTGGGCGCGCTTGGTCGCGGTGTCGGGCCAGACGGCGAGTGACACCGCGGCGCCGACGCCGACACCGAGCGCGATGGCGATGCCCCGGTCGGTCGCGGTCTCGACCAGGTCGGTATCGGATCCGAGTGACAGTGCAACAGCGGCCACGGAGCCGTAGCGCCATTCCGGGCGCAGGCTTGCGACGGCGTTGATCACCAGCATGGAGATCGCGAGCGCCGCTGCCGTGCCGTAGCCGACGGGCAGCGCGATCAGGCACAGGATGCCGATCGCGCTGCCGACAAGCGTCGCCAAAACGCGGTCCCATGCCTCGCCGAGCGTGTTGCCCACGCTGGGCTGGACCACCAGGACGGCGGACAGCACGCCGACAAACTTCTCCGGCATCGCGAAGGACTGCATCAACACGAACATTGCGGCGGCCGCGGCGGCCGACTGCACAGCCAGGCGTGCGGCATCCTTCGCCTCGCGTTCGGAAATACCGAACGGCAGCCGGTCCAGAGGGTTCAGGGCCATGGGATCACGTCCATCACTTGCGCCTGTAACGCGCGGGAATGGGAAAGGTTCGGGCCGCGGTGGCTACCAGCCAAGCGTGCCGGGCGCGCCCTTGAACGGGCCGACCACCCGCGACGTGATCCAGCCGCCGTAGAAATCGCCCTCCTGGGCGTCGACGCGCTCGTCGCCGACGAAACAGGCGTCCATCCGCGATGCATAGACGGCGACGAAATCGCGGATCTGCGCGAAGGCCGGCGTCGGGTCGGGATAGCTCCAGGCGGCGCGTTCGGCACGCCGGCCGCCGGCAACAACGTCCCAGTAGGCCGCGATGCCCTTGAACTCGCAGAAACTGCGCCCCGGCGCCGGTTCGAGCGCGCCGTCGAGGAAATCCGCCGGCGGCAGATAGTAGACGGGCGGATGGCTGGTCTCCAGCACCCGGTATCCCCCCGTTGTGTCCGCGACGGTCTCGCCGCCAAGGACGATCCGGAGGCGTTCCGGCACGCGCTCCAGCCGTGGCGGGCGCGGGTAGTCCCAGACCGATTCCTGGCCCGGTCCCGGCGCGATGCGTTCGATACGGCCGATCATGTCAGGCCCCGCCCGGGTGTCGGTTCCGGCGGCACCGGTCGGAACAGTGCTTCACCTCATCCCAGCAGCGCGCCCACTTGCGCCGCCATGCGAAGGGCCGGCCGCAGGTCGCGCAGGTCCTGGTGGGGAGATGTGGTTTGCGGTGAGGCATGGTGTTTCTACGTTTGGGTCCGTGAGGAAGATCAGCGGGTTGCCCAACGACACCCGTCATGCCTGCGCCGGCCGGCATCCATGAACGCCGATGCCTGACCGGGCGCGCGGCCTACCCCTCCCGCGCCCGCCGCCATGCGAACGCCGACGGACGGCGGCGGTTGGGCGGCAGGTAGCTCTCGACCTCGTAGTTGACCGAGACCGTCCAGTCCGGCTGGTCGGGCGCGATGCGGCGGATCGCCTGCAGCAGGCTCTGCCGCACGAACCCCTCGATCGGCGCGCCGCGCCCGGGCCAGATGCGGAACTTCACCCGCAGGAACATGGTGCCCGCGCCGGTCTCGTGCGGGCCGGTGATTTCCGGCGGCGCGCGCAGGATGCCCGGGAACTGCTCGGTCGCCGCGTCGGTGAGCTTCTCGACCGTATTGCGGATCGCCGCCTGCTGGTCGGCCGGCTCGGGCAGGATCACGTCCACGAGACAGCGCACGTAGCCGCGCGGGTAGGCGATCACGTTGGTGATGGAGCGGTTGGGCACGAACACCTCCGCGCCCATCGGGTTCCGCAGCACCGTGAAGCGCATGCCGAACTTCTCGACCACCCCGACCTGGCCGCCGATCTCGACCACGTCTCCGATGTCGAACAGGTCGGTGAAAACGACCGTCAGGCCGCTGACGACGTCCTGCACGAGCCCCTGGGACCCGAAGGCGACCGCCAGCCCGATGATCGAGGCACTGGCAAAGTAGGTGGTCAGCGACACGCCGAGCTTGGTCAGGATCAGGCCGCCGACGCCGAAGTAGAGCGCGAATATGACGACACTCATGACCAGGCTGATGATGGTGCGCGATTTCGAGATGTGGTCCGCGACCGAACTCGTCATGGCGCGCTTGCCCGAGGCGCGGATCACGCGGGCCAGCACATGAACGCCGATCGCGACGGCGAGGAGCAGCGCCACGCGTTGCCAGACGGGAAGCTGGTTCAGGAACTCGATCATCGGGCGATCTATAGCGGATATTCGTCGGGCGTGACGACATGCTCGCGGGTGATGTCCGCAACCGATGTCAGCCCCATCACGCCCATGGTCCGGCGCATCTCGTCGTGCAGGATCTGCAGCGCACGCGACGCGCCGGCTTCGCCCGCTGCGGCGACCCCGTAGAGCGTCGCCCGGCCGACGATCACCGCGTCGGCGCCCAGCGCGAGGCCCTTCAGGATGTCCGAGCCGCGCCGGAAGCCGGAGTCCACGATCACCGTCGCCTTGCCGCCGACCTCGCGCACGACCGACGGCAGCACGTCGATGGGCGCGAGCGCCGCGTCGCTGGCGATGCCGCCATGGTTGGAGATCACCACGCAGTCGACGCCGTGTTCCACGGCGCGCGCCGCGTCCTCCGCGTGCAGCACGCCCTTGAGCACGAGTTTTCGCGGCCACATGTCCCTGATCCGCTTCAAGAACTCCCAGTCCAGCATATCGTTCTTGAACAGGAAGTCGCGGATGCCCGTCGAGGTCAGGCCCGGCGGCATGTCGATGTTGTGATAGCGCGGCATGTGCCCGTCAGCCATCACGTAGCGCCCGACGGTGCCGAACAGCCAGCGCGGGTGGGTCACGATGTCGGCGACGTTCCGCGCGGTCAGGCGCACCGGCATGGTGACGCCGTTGCGCACGTCGAACTCGCGGTTGTAGGGCACAGTGGAATCGACGGTCAGCACCAGCGCCTCGAACCCGGCGGCCTCGGCGCGCGGCACGGCCTTCAGCGAGGCTTCCATGTCGCGCCAGACATAGAGGTGGTACCAGAGCCGCCCGCCGCCGCCGTTCGCGACGATGTCCTCCATCGGCGTGTTGGCGGTGCTGGCAACCGTGAAGGGGATGCCCGCCTTCGCGGCGGCCCGGGCGAGCTCGGTCTCGCCCCGGTACCAGACGAAGCCCGCCGGGCCGGTCGGCCCGATCACCACCGGCATGTCGACGGGGGTGCCGAAGATCTCGGAGCCCGTGTGCCGCGACGAAGTGTCGTTGAGCACGCGCGAGCGCAGCTTGATCCGCTCCAGCGCCTCGCGGTTGTGACGCAGCGCCACGTCGTCCTCCGAGCCCCGGTCACAGAACTCGAACAGGCCCCTGGTCAGCCTGCGCTTTGCCATGCGGCGCAGGTCCTCGATGTTCAGGGCTTTGGCGGGATCGCTCATGGCACGGGTTGCCTCGCTCAACGGCGGTCGAAGATGGGAAACAGCGCGGGGAAATCCGCGGCGATCCGCGCATCGGCCTGCACCACCTGGAGGATGATTTCCGGCATCGGCCTGTCGGGCAGGGCGCGGGCGAGGTCGATCACGGCGTGGGCGCGGGTCGCCACCAGGTACCGGTCCGACAGTCCCGTCGCGGCGGCCAGAAGGTAGTTGTAGATGTCCCGGTAGCGCGCCGGGTCGTAAGGATCGACGGGGAATGCGCGTTCGTAGAGCTGCGGGAGTTGTTCGAAGGCTGTGGCCATCTCGCCTTTCAGCGGCGATTTCTTGTGAGCCTCTACCAGCGCATTGGCGATCATGAAGTCCAGCACGTCGACCCGGTCGATCGCGCGCTGGCGCAGCGGCACCCAGATTCGCGCCGCGAGGCGGTACTCCCGCTCCGCTTCCGCGGCGAAGCCACCGAAGAGCGTTTTGACATGGGGGTTTGCGCGCGCCTGGTTCATGACGCCCCCGAACGTGATGCACAGGGGCCGTGCGCGGTAATCCCCCTGGCAGCCGTCATAGGGGTGGCTGGCGTGGAGGCCGGTGAGTACGGCATCCAGGCTCTTCGCGAGCGCCATCTGGTGGCTCATCTCATCCATGAAATCGATGTCGGACTTCGGGCCGTTCGGCGCGACGCCGTTCGCCGCGTCGACCATGGTCCGGGCCACCGTTTCCGGCAGGTAGGGTTCCCAGGACGGCACGCGTGCGGCGCGACCGCGCAGCATGTCGAACGCACCGGCCCGAATCTCCATATCCCGGAATTCGAAAACCTGTTCGGTCTCCGCGCCGGGATTGATGGCGCGGATCTCGTCCGGGAAGGTGAAGGTGATCTCGTCGGGCAGCCGCCCGGTCTCCGCGATGGCAAGCGCGACGTCGGGGTGCATCCGCCCGCCCCAGGTGAGCCAGGCCGCGAAGGTCCGTGCGTGCGCGAGCGAGGGAAAGGCCGTGTCCGTCAGGGTTGCGGCAAACACCGTTGTCTCGCCCAGCGCGCCGGTCAGGTCCGACCCGTCGACGCTCACCTGCAATTCGGGCCGGGGCAGGTCGCGCAGGGCGACGTCCGCCGGATGCGCCATGCCGTTCAGGTGCTCCGAGACGAACCGCGCGGCTCCGCCGATGCCGGGCTCGGTGAGCCCCCCGGCAATCGCCACGGCAGACGCCGAGAGATTGTTCTGCAGGAATGAGAACCGGGTGCGCGCGTGTCCGAACAGGGACTCGTTGGCGAACACATCCTCGCCCGGTGGCAGCGACAGGAGCCGGCGGAAACGGAAGTCGTAGACCAGCCGGGTACGGTCGCCCGCGGTCTCGACCGCATAGTCAGGCCCCACGACCACGCCGCGTACCAGCGCCGACGTCCGGGTCCCGGCCTCGATCTCGAACGCAACGACCTCATGCGGCGCGTCGCGGCGTTGGACGGTGTACGCGTCCCCGGAAAGGTGCGGCCCGGCGACGAGGGTGGGCTGGGCGCTGGCGGGTGCGGCCAGAAATACAACAACTGCGGAAATGGCGATCGTGGCCTTCAAGACCTATCCCTTCCCGAACGGCACGTCGTCGATGCCCTCGCGTTCCTCAAGCCCGGCCATCCCGCGCATGATCTCGTAGAAGGCGACCGTGTCCTTCTCGGCGTAGCCCTTTTCCAGCGCGGCCTGCATGAGCTGGGAATAGACCTGGATCATCATCACCGGCGCGCCGAGCTTCTGGCCCATGTCCATCATCAGGCGCGAGTCCTTCAGGCTCACCTTCACCTGGCCCTGCTTGGAATAGTCGGCCTCGATCATCTTCGGGCCCTTGTCGGTCATGGTCTTTGACGCGCAGGCGCCGTCCTTCAGCACCTCCAGCAGGTTGTTCGCCTCCAGCCCGGCCTTCTCGCCCAGCACCATGCCCTCGGCCAGCGCGAGGCGGTTGCCCGCGAGGATCAGGTTGATGATCAGCTTGGTGCGCGCGCCCGAGCCTGCCGGCCCCATATGGTAGGCCGCGCGCGAGAAGCCGTCGAAGTAGCGGCGGCAGGCCTCGAAGTCCTCGGCCTCACCGCCCGCGATGACCACGAGGTCGCCCGCCTCGGCCATGGTCGAGGTGCCGCTGACGGCCGCGTCCATGTAGTGGATGCCGCGTTCCTTCAGCTCGGCAAAGGTGCGCTCGGAATCCTCCGGGCGGGCGGTCGTGGTGTCGAGCACGTAGAGCCCGTCCTTCGCACCCTCCGCGATGCCGCTGTTACCGAAGATGACCTCACGGGCGATGTCGCTGGTCGGCAGCGAGGCGATCAGCACGTCCACGCCCTTCGCCGCGTCGGCGGGCGTGTCCTTCGGCGTGCCGCCGGCGGCGGCGAGCTGGTCCATCCGCGCGGGATCGACGTCGAAGCCCTGCACCTTGAACTGGCGCTCGTGGAGATTCTTGATGAAGGCCTGGCCCATGAGGCCCATGCCGACGAGGCCGATGGTTTCCGACATTGCTGCGTCCCCCGGAACGTGATGGTTGTTGGTTGGGGGGAGTGTAGCGGGGAAGGGTGAGGACGGTCACCTGCGACAGCACCACGCTGTTCATTGGAAAAACGGGTCCTGCGCGGAAACGAAAATTCGTCATACCTGCGAAAGCAGGTATCCATTATCGCCGATGCCTGACCGGGCAACCCCATGAGGCAATGGGCCCTGCCTTCGCAGGGGCGACGAGAAGAGCAACGCGGCAACAATCGTGCTATCCCGCCCCCATGGCGGACAAACCGACAAAGACCCGCGCCGACGTGGCGCTCGTGGACAGGGGACTGGCGGAGTCGCGGACCCGCGCGCAGGCGCTGATTCTCGCCGGCAGCGTGTTCTCCGGCGAGGTGCGCGTCGCCAAGGCCGGCGACACGATCCGCGACGACGCGCCGCTGGAGGTGCGCGGGCAGGACCACCCCTGGGTCAGCCGTGGCGGGCTCAAGCTCGACCATGCGCTCGATGAACTGGGCGTCGACGTGACGGGAGCGGTCGCCATCGACGTGGGCGCGTCCACGGGCGGCTTCACGGACGTGCTGCTGGCGCGCGGCGCGGCGAAGGTCTACGCGGTCGATGTGGGCCACGGCCAGTTCGCCTGGAAGCTGCGCAACGACGAGCGCGTTGTGGTGCTCGAAAAAACCAACGCGCGCCACCTGACGCCCGAACATATCCCGGAGCCGGTGGATGTCATCGTGTGCGATGCCAGTTTCATCGGGTTGCAGACGGTGCTGCCCGCGGCGATGACGTTCGCCGCGCCCGGCGCGCGGCTGGTGGCGCTGATCAAGCCGCAGTTCGAGGTGGGGCGCGGGCAGGTCGGGAAGAAGGGCGTGGTGCGCGACCCGGCGCTGCATGAAGAGGTCTGTGCCCGCATCCGCGAATGGCTCGACGGCCTGCCGGGCTGGCGGGTGACCGGCCTCGCCGAAAGCCCGGTGACCGGACCGGAGGGGAACAAGGAGTTCCTGGTCGGGGCGGTTTTCGATGGCTGACTCGCTCGCCGTGCAGATTGATGCGCTCGGGCCGCGCGGCGACGGGATCGCCGACCACGCCGGGACAAGGTTCTACGTGGCCGGCGCGCTGCCGGGCGAGACGGTGCGTGCGCGCCCCGGGCAGAAGCGCGGGGAGGGGTTCGCGGCGGCGCTGGAGGAGGTTCTCGAACCCGCGCCCGACCGGGCCGTGCCGCCCTGTGCGCATTTCGGCACCTGCGGCGGCTGCGCGGTGCAGCACATGGCCGACGGCGCGTACGCCGACTGGAAGCGCGGGCTGGTGGTCGCCGCGCTGGAGCGGGCCGGGCTCGACGGCGCCCCGGTCACGCCGCTGGTGCGCACCGCGCCGGACGGGCGCCGCCGGGCCGAGTTCGCGGCCTTCCGTCCCCGTGCCAAGGGCGCGCCGACCTTCCTCGGCTTCCACGAACGCGGCAGCAACCGCGTCGTGGACATTGCCGGGTGCCATATCCTGCGTCCGGACCTGCTGGCGCTTGTCCCGAAGCTTCGCGACGTGCTCGCCGGGATCGTGCCGCCCGGCGCGCGCTGGGATGTGCACGTGACGCTGGCGGACAACGGCGCGGACATCCTGGTCGGTGCGGGCCATGCGCCGGGGCCGGACGCCGCGATGGAACTCGCGATGTTCGCCGAGCGCGAGGGCATCGCGCGGGTGTCGTGGGACGGGCCGGACGGCGTCGAGCCCGTGGCGCTGCGCGAAACCCCGGTCCTGGAGATGTCCGGGATCCCCGTCGAGCCGCCGCCGGGCGTGTTCCTGCAGGCGAGCGCGGAGGCGGAGGCCGTGCTCGCCGGGCTCGTGCGCGACGCCGTGGAGGGCGCGCGGATCGCGGACCTGTACAGCGGCGTGGGCACCTTCTCCCTGCCGCTGGCCGCGGGCGGCGCGACGGTCCACGCCGTGGACAGCGAGGCCGGCGCCCTGGGCGCGCTGGCGCGCGCGGCCGGCAACGCGGGCTTCGGCGGGCAGGTCACGACGGACGTGCGCGATCTTGCAAAACGGCCGCTGGCGGCGGGCGACCTGAAGCATTTCGGGACCGTGGTGTTCGATCCGCCCCGGGCGGGCGCCGCCGCGCAGGCGGCGGAACTCGCGCTGTCCGCCGTACCGCGTGTGGTCGCCGTGTCCTGCAATCCGGCGACGTTTGCCCGCGACGCGGCGCTCCTTGTCGGCGGCGGCTACGCACTGGAGCGCGTCACGCCGGTGGACCAGTTCTTCTGGTCCGGGCATGTGGAACTGGTGGGCGTGTTCGCGCGGGGGTAGCCGCACTCTCCTCTCGTCACCCCTGCGAAAGCAGGGGTCCATTGACTCAAGTGTTTGCCCGGTTCGGCATCGGCGTTAATGGATTCCTGCTTTCGCAGGAATGACGAGTGAAGTTGGTCAGACCCCCTACATCAGCGGGTGGTTTGCCGTCGCCATCGCGCCCTGGAACAGGGAGACGCCCAGCAGCACGATGGCGATGCCGCCGCAGAAGGCGATGGCGTCGAGCATCACCGGCAGGTTGCGGCCCTCGGTCGGCCAGCGGTCGGCGAGGCGGAGCGTCGTGCGGCGGGCGTAGACAGCCGCCAGCGCCAGCGCGGTGACCGTGATCGCGGTGCCCACGGACATCGCCAGCACGGCGGACCAGGCGACGAAACGCAGGCCGAGGATGTTGGCCAGCACGAGCACGAGGATCGCGCCGGTGCACGGCCGCAGGCCGACGGAGAAGATGACCGCCGCCATTTCCGTCAGCGTCGCCTTGCGATGGATGTGGGGAGTGTCGACGGCGTGGGAATGGCCGCAGTGCCCGCAGGCATGCGGATCGTCGCTGTTGCGGGCCCGCAGGGCGAAGCGGCGCAGCGTCATCGCAGCGAGAATCAGCCCGAGGATCACGACCAGGGCATAGCTGGTCAGCTCCAGCTTGTTGGCGACGCCGGTCGCCTCGCGCATGGAAATTCCGAGGATCGCCAGTGCGGCCTCCATGAGCACGATCGCCGTCACGCCCTGCATCAGCGAGGACAGCACCGACAGTGCAACGGAGCGGCGCACCGCCCCCTCGTGGCTCAGCAGGTAGGTGGAGATCACCAGCTTGCCGTGTCCGGGCCCGGCGGCATGCAGGACGCCGTAGAGAAAGCTCAGCCCGATCAGGGTCCAGGCGGCGGCGAACCCGTGCTGGGCCGCCAGCCGCGTCGCGGCGGAGAGCTCCGCCTGCAGGTCCCGCTGCAAGGTCAGGATCGAGCCGAGCACCTGCGCCCAGATGTCGGAGAAGGCAAGGATCAGGACCAGCCAGGCGAGCGCGATGGCGAAGCCCAGCGCCAGCGGCACCAGGTACCAGCGGCGGGTCTCCTGCGTCTCGGTCAGTTGCATGTCAGCCGGACCCGCTCGGCAAACAATGCGCCCAGCGTGTCCGGCGCGGAATCCATCAGGTCGAGGGACTGGGCGAAGCTGATTGCCTCGGTTGACGGGTTCGGTTCCTCGATCGCGGTCGCGCAGCCGTCCGGCGCGTTGTCGGGCAGCGTTGCCTGGTCATCGTCGAGGTGCAGGATCGAGACGAAGTAGGTCGGGTCGAAC
>JAEPNS010000001.1:0-9065 GCA_017643325.1 Alphaproteobacteria bacterium
GGGCTGCCCGTGGTGATCACGGACTGGAACGGCTACCGCGACACGCTCGAGGATGGAGTCCAGGGCATCGCCGTGCCGACGCTGTCCGCGCCTCCGGGAGCCGGCGAGGACATCGCCGCACGTTATCGCGCGGGCCGTTACAGCTATGGCGGCTATATCGGGCGAACCGCACAGTTCTCCGCAGTCGATATCGACGCAGCCGCGGATGCCTACACCCGGATCGTCTCCGACAACGCGTTGCGCCGGCGCATGGGCGAGGCCGGCCGCAAGCGGGCGGCGCAACGCTACGACTGGTCCGTGATTATCCCGGACTATGAGGCGCTTTGGGCCGAACTGGCCGCCCGGCGGGCAAAGGACAGCGAGATCGCGCCGGTCCCGCCAGGCGGCTCGCCCGACCTGCTGCGCGATGATCCGTTTCGCCTGTTCGCGGGATACCCGAGCACTCTTATCGATGAAACGATGCGGGTGCGCCGGCGGATGCCGGATTCGGAACTCGACCGGCTGATCCGGTTCGACATCAACAGCGCTGTGGCCGGGCTTGTGCCCGACGGCACACAGATCCGCGCCCTGCTGGCAGCGCTGCCGGAGGACGGCGGCAGCATGGATATCGGAAGCCTCGTGGCGACATCGGGAGCAATGCGCGTGCCAGCGATGCGGGCCATTCTTTGGATGGCGAAGCTGGGGGTGGTCGCGGTCTCGAAAACCGACGAATAACGCCCCGTCAGCTGCCGCGCATGTCGACCATTGCGGCACCCAGGATCCGACGCTGGCCGCGTTCCTGAAGGAACACGGCGCAGTAGGCCGGGGCGGCCCCGGCGATATCCTGAAGCGATACCACGACATCGACCGGCGCGCCGTTCCAGCGCGCCACCGGGCGCATCAAACGCACGACATGATGGTTCACGATGGTCCGGCCCCGGTTCTCGCCCTTGGTGACCTCGGTCACGTGCTTGTCGTCAAAACGCACGAGCACGAGCTCGGCCTCGCCGCGATACCTGGCGGGAACGTCGGGAATCCGGACCCGGACCTGGGTATCGGAAATTCGGTCAAGCTGGATCTCAAACCGCTCGTCGGACGTGGCGCGCGCCTGCTCGATGCCGGCCAGCACCGTCAGAGGCTTGTTACCCGACGCCTGGAACACACCGTCGACGACAATCTGGGGCGTGTAGACATAGGGCAGGCCGTGCTGGTTCAGATAACGCTGCTGGCGGGCAGAGAAGAGCTCGCTGGCGAAGGGATCCTGCCAGCCCATGAAATTCCAGTGATCGACGTGCAGGCTCAGGGCCAGGACGTCATCGCGATCAGCAAGTTCCCCCAGAAACGCATCCGCGCTCGGGCAGGACGGACAGCCCTGGGACGTGAACAACTCCACCACGGTGACCGGCTCGCCCGCCGCCGCCGGCGCGGCGCTGATACCCAAGCCGAGCAGCAGTCCGGCAAAGGCGCGCACGAAACCGCGACGAATCTCGGAGGCATTCAACATGCCCCAGACTATGGTCACCGCCCGCGTCACGAACCAATCAACAGAAGGTGAAAGCGTTCCGCCGGGCCGGGATCAGGCGGCCGCCAGCATGTTGCGGAGCACATACTGAAGGATACCGCCGTTCCGGTAGTACTCGATCTCGTCGAGTGTATCGATCCGGCACAGCAGTTCGATCTCCTTGGTCGACCCGTCGTCATAGGTGATCGTGCAGCGGAGATTCGAGCGCGGTTTCAGACCGTCAGCGATACCCGAGATATCGAACACCTCCTTGCCCGTCAGCTCCAGCGTCTTGCGGTCGGTGCCTTCCAGGAACTGCAGCGGCAGCACACCCATGCCGACGAGGTTCGAGCGGTGGATGCGCTCGAAGCTCTCGACGATCGCCGCGCGCACGCCGAGGAGGCGTGTGCCCTTCGCGGCCCAGTCGCGCGACGACCCGGTGCCATACTCCTTGCCACCGACAACGACCAGCTGCACGTCGTCTTCCTGATAGCGCATGGCCGCGTCGTAGATCGACATCTCTTCGCCCGACGGATAGTGGATCGTCACACCGCCCTCGGTGCCCGGCGCCATCTCGTTGCGGATGCGTATGTTGGCGAAGGTGCCGCGCATCATTACTTCATGGTTGCCGCGGCGCGAGCCGTAGGAGTTGAAGTCGATCGGCCGGACCTGATGTTCTTTCAGATACTCGCCCGCGGGACCATCCTCCTTGATCGAGCCGGCCGGCGAGATGTGGTCGGTCGTCACGCTGTCCGCCAGCATGGCGAGCATGCGTGCATCCTTGATGTCGGTGAGCGGCGCGGGCTCCGGCTCCATGTCCTCGAAGAAACTCGGGTGGCGCACATACGTCGACCCGTCGTTCCACTCGTAGGTCTGTCCGGTGGTGATCTTGATATCCTGCCACTGCTTGTCCCCCTTGAAGACATCGCCGTAGCGCGATTCGAACATCTCGCGCGAAAGCGAGGACTCGATCAGGTCGTTGATCTCCTTGTTGGTCGGCCAGATGTCCTTGAGGTAGACGTCGTTGCCGTCCTTGTCCTTGCCGAGCGGATCCTCGTAGATGTCCTGCAGCATGCTGCCGGCAATCGCGTAGGCGACCACGAGCGGCGGCGAGGCGAGATAGTTCGACTTGATGTCGGGTCCGATACGGCCCTCGAAGTTTCGGTTGCCTGAAAGGACCGAGACGACATTCAGGTCACCGGCATGGATCGCTTCGGAAATCTCCTCGGGAAGCGGACCGGAGTTGCCGATGCATGTCGTGCAGCCATAGCCGACCAGGTTAAAGCCCATCGCGTCGAGATCGTCCTGCAGTCCGGATTTCTCGAGGTATTCGGTGACGACCTGAGAACCCGGTGCCAAAGACGTCTTCACCCAGGGCTTGGAGGTCAAACCGAGTTCACGCGCCTTGCGCGCGACAAGCCCGGCACCGATCAGGACCGACGGGTTCGACGTGTTCGTGCAGCTCGTGATTGCAGCGATGACGACGTCGCCGTCGGACAGGGTGTGGTCCGCGCCGTTGACGTCCTGGGTGGAGACCATACCGTCCTGGATTTCGCCGGCCGGGCCTTCCTGGGCCATGTCGGTGGCGCGCAGGCTCTTGTCCTTTTCGACGTCACCCGATTCCCCGAGCAGCTCGCGGAACGACGCGGCGGCCTGGGACAGCGGCACCCGGTCCTGCGGACGTTTCGGTCCGGCAAGCGACGGCTCGACCTTGCTGAGGTCGAGTTCAAGCGTGTCGGTGAAGACCGGGTCCGGGCTGCCGGCGTCACGCCACATGCCCTGCGCCTTCGCATAGGCCTCGACGAGGGCGATGCGCTCCTCCGACCGGCCGGTGAAGCGCATGTAGCGGAGCGTCTCCTCGTCGACCGGGAAGATGCCGCACGTCGCGCCGTATTCCGGCGCCATGTTCGAAATCGTCGCCTGGTCGGCCAGCGTCAGATGGTCGAGACCGTCGCCGTAGAACTCGACGAACTTTCCGACCACGCCCTTGGCACGCAACATCTGGGTAACGGTCAACACCAGATCGGTCGCGGTCATGCCCTCGCGGAGCTGGCCGGTCAGCTTGAAGCCCACGACCTCCGGCACGACCATCGAGATCGGCTGGCCGAGCATCGCGGCTTCCGCCTCGATGCCGCCCACGCCCCAGCCCAGCACGCCGAGGCCGTTGACCATTGTCGTGTGGCTGTCCGTGCCGACCAGCGTGTCCGGATAGGCGATCGTCTTGCCGTCATTGTCAGACGTCCAGACGGTTTGCGCCAGATACTCCAGATTGACCTGGTGGCAGATGCCGGTGCCCGGCGGAACCACGCGGAAATTGTCGAAGGCGGTCTGGCCCCAGCGCAGGAACTCGTAACGTTCGCCGTTGCGCTCATATTCCAGGTCGACGTTCTTCTCGAACGCATCCTCGCTGGCGAAATAGTCGACCATCACCGAATGGTCGATCACCAGGTCGACCGGCGACAGCGGATTGATCAGGTTCGGGTCCGCGTCGAGGTTGCGGACCGCATCACGCATCGCGGCCAGGTCGACGACGGCGGGAACGCCGGTGAAATCCTGCATCAGCACGCGGGCCGGGCGATAGGCGATCTCGCGATCGGAACGACGGTCCTGCAACCACTGGGCGAGCGCCTTCACATCGTCGGTCGAGACCGTACGGCCATCCTCGTGGCGCAAAAGGTTTTCGAGCAGCACCTTAAGTGAATAGGGCAGGCGCGAAACGTCACCGATCGTCTCGCCGGCCGCTTCGAGGCTGAAGTAGTCGTAGCTCTTGCCGTTCACATCGAGGGTGCGGCGGGTCTTGAGGGTGTCCTGGCCGATCATGGTCATCGACGCGCTCTCCTTGCCTTGGGAGGTTCGAAAATCCGGGGTTCGGAAGCTGACGTGCGGGTAGCGACCCGGCCGACATCAGACGCGGGCGTTTATAGGCCAATCGCCCGGCGACTCCAAGCTGCGCGGGGTCACAAATCTTGCGACAGGCCGGCCTGCGTCACCTGGTCCGCGATGTGGTCGGCCAGCGCGTGCACCGCCCCGCCGGCGTCCGCGCGCGGCGGGATCAGGCCGATATCCACGAACGGAAGCGCGGGGAAGCCCTCCTCCGGCGCGAGTTCCCGGAAGCCGTGCGGCAGGCCGCTGCGCGGCAGGATCGTCACGGCCAGCCCCGCCTCGACCGCGGTCACGAGCCCGGCCATGCTCTCGCTGGAATAGGCAATGCGATAGGCGCGGCCGGCCTCGTCCAGCAGGTCGCGCGCCCACTGCCGGAAAATGCAGCCCGGCTCGAACACCGCCAGCGGTACCGGATCGCGTTCGTGGACGAGATGCCGCCGCGAGGTCGCCCAGACGACGGGCTCCCGGCGCACCAGGCGGCACTGCTGCGGCACCATCGCGATGGTCACGAGCCCGATATCGACGTCGCCCTTCTCATACGCCCGCGAGACCTTTGCACTGGTCTCGCAACGCAGCTCGACCTCAACCTGCGGATAGGTCTCGGCGAATTCCGAAAGCACTTCCGGCAGGAAGCCGCTCATATAATCGTCCGGCACCCCCAGCCGCACGACACCGGTAACTTCCGGCCGGGTGACCGCGATCAGGGCCTCGTCATGGAGACGCAGGATGCGGCGCGCATAATCCACGAGCGCGACACCCTCGCGGGTCAATTCGGAACGCCGCCCCACCCTCTCGAAGAGCGTCTTGCCGACGGTCTCCTCAAGCCGCTTGATCTGCATGCTGACCGCCGACTGGGTGCGGTGCACCTGCTCGGCCGCGCGCGAGAAACTGCCATTGTCCACCACCGCAAGGAGCGTGCGAAGGTGCGCGAGATCGAGGGTTTCAGCCATGGTTTTTATACATCAGATATATTGATCATTTCCATTAATACTATTCGTTAGACTGAAGTGTCAAGGCGGGCGATATCTGGGGCACGCAAACACGGGGCATGTCGCCCCACGGAGATGCCCGATGGCCCCTATGGTTCGAAGATCGCTGACGTTTGTCGCCCTGATCGGCCGCCGCACAACGGTCCCGCCCGAACGCAAAGATACGGAAAAGCGGTTTGCCGAAGCGCGCGAACGCACCGGCGGGAGGCTCGGCGTATGGCTGTAGAACGCTACATTCCCGCCCGGCCGCGTCCTTGCGCAACATCCGCACTGCCGCGCCGCCACCCGCTCGCGGCGATCGTGGCGGCGTGGCACGACGCGTGGCTCGCGCGGCGTGCGGCCGCACGCGGGCGGCAGGAACTGGCCGAACTGGACCCGCGAATTCTGAGAGATATCGGCCTTGAGCCGTGGGACGCCCGACGGTTAACACAGGCTAATGCGGTAAGGGCAGAATCCACAATTCCGCCGCAAAGCCTCCCCGGTCTCGCCAAACTGGCACACCATCTTGAAGGCTGACCGGAAGCGTCCCCCATCAACGCTTCTGGCCAGCCTCCGAAGCTTCGAACCTATCCCCTTGGTTCGGAGCCGATACAGGCCCTAAAGGCCGTCGGCATCCCCCAGCCGGCGGCCTTTTTCTTTGCCTGGCCCGCAGGGTGCTCTAGTTTCGCGCGGCGAACTGGGTTGCGAAGGAAAAGGGCACATCCGTGCAGGGCCTCACCACACACGATCTTGCATGTATCCGCGGCGAGCGGGCCGTCTTCGCCGGGCTCAACATCGCGGTGAACCCCGGCCGCGCACTGCTGCTGTCGGGCGCAAACGGCAGTGGCAAATCAAGCCTGTTGCGCGTCCTCGCAGGACTGCTGCCTGCCGCCGAAGGTCGTATCGAATGGGAGGGCACGGATATCGCCGAGGACCCGGATGCACATCGCGCACGGGTCGCATATGTCGGGCACATGGACCCGCTCAAGCTCTCGATGACGGCCACGGAAAACCTGGCTTTCTGGGCACGGCTGTACGGCATGGAACCCGAAACCGAAGCGGCGTTGCACCAGTTCTCGATCGCCGCGCTCGGGGATGTACCCGCGCGCTACCTCTCGGCCGGTCAGAAACGGCGCCTCAACCTCGCGCGGCTGGCCATCGGCCAGAACTCGCCGGCCGGCCCGTCTCTCTGGCTTCTCGACGAGCCCGCAACCGGCCTCGATCCCGGCGCCGTATCGATGCTCGCGAACTCGATCCTCGCCCACCTGTCCAGCGAGGGAGTCGCCATCGTCTCGACCCATGGCGGGCGACTGGACGAGTTGCTCGACGGTCACGCGGACCGATTCAGCATCTCGGCGGGCGCGCCATGATCGGACTCGCGCTCATCGTCCGGCGGGAACTGAAACTCGCGTTCCGGGGCGGGACCGATGCCGTCATCGCCGTCGTGTTTTTCGTGCTCGCCGCCGTGCTGTTTCCCTTCGGCGTAGGAACCGATCCGCAGATGCTGCCGCGGATCGGAGGCGGCATTATCTGGGTCGTCGCGCTGCTGGCAGCGATGCTCTCGCTGGAGCGCATGTTCGCCAGCGACCATGAGGACGGCAGTCTCGACCTGCTGTACCTGTCGCCGGTTCCGTTGGGGACACTCGCCCTCGGCAAGGCGCTGGCCCACTGGCTGACGACCGGCATTCTGCTGCTCATCGCCGCGCCTGTCCTGGCGCTGCTCTACAACCTGCCGGGTACGGCGATCGGGGCGCTGGCGGCCTCGATGCTCCTGGGCACGCCGGTGCTCAGCCTGGTGGGGGGCATCGGGGCGGCCCTCACGCTGGGTGCGCGGCGCGGAGGCGTGCTTCTGGCACTGCTGATCCTGCCTCTCTATATCCCGGTCCTGATCTTCGGTGCCGGCGCCATCGACGGCGCGGTTGCCGGGCGACCGATCGGTCCCCAACTGATGGTGCTCGGCGGGTTCCTTCTGGCCGCGCTTGCGCTTGCACCCTGGGCAACGGCGGCTGCACTGCGCCAGGCAATCGAGTAGTCTTCCCCCGACTTTCAAACCGAGACCGACGAACCCGTGTTCCACCGCTTCGCAAACCCCGCCCGCTTCTCGCGCATCGCGTCCGCCGTGCTGCCATGGTCGGCGGCGATCACTGTCATCCTCTTTGCAGCGGGCATCTGGTTCGCGCTGTTCGCGTCTCCGGCGGACTACCAGCAAGGCCAGACCGTACGCATCATGTACGTCCATGTCCCGTCCGCCTGGATGGCGATGGCCTGCTACACGTTCATTGCCGTGATGAGTGTGATCGCACTGGTCTGGAAGCACCCGCTTGCCGACATCGCGGCCAAGGCAGCGGCCCCGCTCGGCGCGGCGTTCACGATTATCGTGCTCGTGACCGGGAGCCTGTGGGGCAAGCCGACCTGGGGCACATGGTGGGTCTGGGACGCGCGCCTGACGTCGGTGCTGGTCCTGTTCTTCCTGTATCTCGGACACATCGCGCTGACGCACGCCTTCGACAACCCGCAGCGCGGCGCACGCGCCGCAGCGGTGCTCGCACTTGTCGGCTTCGTGAATATCCCGATCATCAAGTTCTCTGTCGACTGGTGGAACACGCTCCACCAGCCCGCGAGCCTGACACGACTCGACACACCGGCCATCGACTCGTCGATGCTGACGCCTCTGCTGCTGATGGCGTTCGCGTTCATGCTTTATTTCGTGACGATGTTGCTCGTACGCATGCGCGCAGACCTCAACGCCGCAAGAACCCGTGCATTGCGGCTCTCTGCGGCAGAACGCGCCACGGCATCGTGAACGCGGCCTGATTGCCGGTCCGTGCGCGCCGTCGTACTCAGAAACAATTCGCGCGACCCGGGACCCATGACGCCGTTGATGAAACCGACCTGCCTTGTGATCCTTCTTCTGCTTGCGTGCACACCGGCCAGCATCGCCCGCGCGCAGGATGCGGATGCGGGCGAGAAGCTATTCGAGCGCTGCGTGGCCTGCCACACCGTGGAACAGGGTGGCGCTAACAGGGTCGGGCCGAACCTCTGGGGCGTTTTCGGCAGCGCCGCGGGACAACGCGACACCGGATTTGCCGCGTCGGATGCGCTCAAGAAATCGGGTGTGGTGTGGACCGACGAGACCATGTCGGCCTATCTGGAACGCCCGCGCGCCTTCGTTCCGGGCACGCGAATGCTTTTCGCGGGGATGAAGCGGGCCGACCAGCGCGACGACCTTATCGCCTATCTCAAGAGCGTGACCCGCTGATTTCCGGGGTTCTGCGGCCTATGGTCCCACTCCACACGAATGTGATTCTCACCATCTGTGAATGGGAACGCGAGAAGGCTAAAAAGGGCGGGATTTTTGGCGTCTTGCCGCGCGCCGGACAGGGGTGATCCTGATATCGTGGAAGACATCTCGGAATTCTTGAACATGGGCGGCCATGCGGCCTTTATCTGGCCCGCGCTCGGCTTCGCGGCCGTTGTGCTCGTTGTCGTGGCCGCAACCAGCCTCGCCAAGCTTCGCGCCAGCGAACGCGCATTGCACGCTGCGGAAGCGCAGGCACCTGCGAAGCGTCGTCGCGCGTCCGGGAAAGCGGGCTCATGAAACGCAAGCATCGCCGGCTGATGGTCGTCGCGGTCTCGCTCGGGCTTCTCGGCGCCGCCGCAGCCCTCGTCATGACAGCCGTCGAGGACAGCCTCGTCTTCTTCTATACACCGTCCGATCTTGCAGAACGCCCGGC
>JAEPNS010000001.1:9075-13872 GCA_017643325.1 Alphaproteobacteria bacterium
CCGCCGGAGAGCGTGTTCCGGCTCGGCGGGCTCGTCGAGGAAGGCAGTGTGCGGACCGACGGCGCAACGACCCATTTCCGTGTCACCGACCTGAACGAGGCCATTCCGGCGAGCTACACCGGGGTGTTGCCGGACCTGTTCCGCGAGGGACAGGGTGTGGTTGCGGAAGGCACCCTCGGGCCGGACGGCCGGTTCACCGCCCGCGAGGTGCTGGCAAAACACGACGAGAACTACATGCCGAAAGAGGTCGCCGACGCCTTGCGCGAAAGCGGGCAGTGGAAACCGGGCGGCCCCGCGGAGGCCTCACAGCAATGATCGCCGAGATCGGGCAGTTCGTCCTTATCCTCGCCTTCGTGCTGGCGATCGTTCAGGCGACCTTTCCCCTGTGGGGGGCGGCGCGCGGCGATGCCGGACTTATGGCCCTCGCCGATCGCACCGCGATCGGCCAGGCCGCGGCGCTGATCATCGCCTTCGCCGCACTGACACACGGGTTTGTCACGTCCGACTTCTCGCTCACGATCGTGTTCCAGAACAGCCACTCGCTGAAGCCGATGCTCTACAAGGTGAGCGGCGTCTGGGGGAACCACGAAGGTTCGATGCTGCTGTGGGTGCTTGTGCTCGCGCTTTTCAGTGCCGCGGTGGCGCTGTTCGGCAGCAACCTGCCGCCGACGCTTCGGGCCCGCGTGCTTGCCGTCCAGGCGATGGTCGGCGGCGCATTCCTGGCCTTCATCATCTTCACGTCGAACCCATTCGACCGGCTTGTGCCCGCACCGCCTGACGGAAACGGGCTCAACCCGTTGCTGCAGGACCCCGGCCTCGCGTTCCATCCGCCGCTTCTCTATCTGGGATATGTCGGTTTTTCGATGGCCTTCTCCTTCGCCGTTGCCGCGTTGATCGAGGGCAAGGTCGACGCGGCATGGGCGCGCTGGGTGCGCCCGTGGACCCTCGCAGCGTGGGCCTTCCTGACCGCCGGGATCGCGCTCGGCAGCTGGTGGGCCTACTACGAACTCGGCTGGGGCGGCTGGTGGTTTTGGGACCCGGTCGAGAACGCCAGCTTCATCCCCTGGCTGTTCGGCACCGCACTTCTGCATTCGGCCATCGTCGTCGAGAAGCGTGACGCGCTGAAGAGCTGGACGATCCTGCTGGCGATCATCACGTTTTCCATGAGCCTGCTGGGCACATTCCTGGTGCGCTCCGGCGTGCTCACCTCGGTACACGCCTTCGCCACCGACCCCGAGCGCGGCATCTTCATCCTCGCCATTCTCGCGGTGACGGTCGGCGGCGCATTGACGTTGTTCGCGTGGCGCGCCCTGTCAATGCAAGGCGGTGGCCTGTTCGCTCCTGTGAGCCGCGAAGGCGCGCTTGTCGCCAACAACATGCTGCTGACGGTGGCTGCCGGGACAGTGTTGCTCGGAACGCTCTACCCGCTCATCATCGAAGCACTTTCAGGTGGCACCCAGCGGGTTTCGGTTGGCCCGCCTTTTTTCAACGCGACCTTCGGCCCGATCATGGTGCCACTGGTCATCCTGGTCGCGCTTGGTCCGCTGCTGGCCTGGAAGCGCGGCGACCTGCGGGCGGCCGCACACAAGCTGGTCCCGGCCGCCATCGCCGCCGTCGTCGCGATCATCGCCACCTTCCTGCTCGTCCCGGGCGGCCCGGTGCTCGCGCCGTTTGCCATGGGGCTCGCCGCGTGGCTGGCCGGAGGCGCGACCGCCGAGTGGGCAGGCCGCATCAAGCTGTTCTCCGCCCCTCTGGCCGAGAGCCGGCGGCGACTGGCCGGGCTGCCCCGTTCGGCAAGCGGGATGACACTGGCCCATCTCGGCCTCGCCATCATGATTGTCGGGATCACCGGCTCGTCGGCCTGGCGTGCGGAGCTGATCACGACCCTGGAGCCCGGGCAAAGCGCCGAAGGTGCCGGCTACACGATAACCCTCACGGACGTCACCCGTGACCGCGGCCCCAACTATAATTTCGAGCGCGGCACGATCCTCGTCACCGACGACGGCCGCGAGGTGGCGACGCTGATCGCGGAGCGGCGGTTCTTCCCGGTCGCCAACCAGACCACGACCGAGGCCGCGATCCATACGACCTGGCTTGCCGACCTGTACGGCGTTATCGGCGAGCGCGGACGCACTCCGGAAACCGCGAATGCGTGGACAGTGCGGTTCTTCGTGAATCCGCTGGTACCCTGGATCTGGCTCGGTGCCATGGTGATGGTGCTCGGCGGCTTCCTCTCACTGACGGACCGGCGCCACCGTGTCGGTGCACCTCGCCGCGCGCGCTCTGCCGCGCCCCAGCCGGCCCCTGCCCCGGCCGAGTAGACCCGCATGCGCCGGCTCGTCGTCATCATCCCGGTCGCGGTGTTCGCCGCGCTCGTGGGCGTCATGGTGTCGCTTCTCACAGACAGCGAGCGCAACGACAATCTTTCCCGCATCCCGTCAGCGCTGATCGACAAGCCTGCCCCCGGGTTCGCGCTGCCCCAGGTCGACCCGTCGGTTCCGGGGGGGTTTGCGACCGAAGACCTGAAGGGGCAGGTCAGTGTCATCAACGTGTTCGCATCGTGGTGCGTGCCCTGCCTAGCGGAGCATCCCAATATCACCCGGATCGCCGAAGCCGGGATCCCCGTCTACGGCATCAACCACCGCGATGCCCCCGAGGCGGCAACCGAGTGGCTTCGACGCCACGGCAACCCCTATACTGCCGTCGGTGCAGACGCCGATGCACGCGTGTCCCTCGAGTGGGGCGTGACGGGCGTGCCCGAGACGTTCATCGTCAATGCCGACGGCATCATCGTGTACAAGCACGTCGGCCCGGTGACCGAGGACGCGCTCGAGAACCGGATTCTGCCGAAACTGCGCGAGGCGGAACGCGGATGAGACTCCTGCTGGCAAGCCTGGCAATCCTCTTCACGGCCGGTCTGACCTTAACGGATCGGGTCAACGCCGTGCAGCCGGACGAAGTGCTTGCCGACCCCACGCTGGAGGCGCGAGCCCGGGATATCTCGGCCGAATTGCGCTGTGTGGTCTGCCAGAACCAGTCGATCGACGATTCCGATGCCGAGATCGCCCGCGACCTCAGGCTTCTGGTGCGCGAACGCCTCGTCGCGGGCGACAGCGACGAGGAGGTCGTCGATTTCGTGGTCGCCAGATACGGCGATTTCGTTCTCTTGCGGCCGCCCTTCCAGCCGAACACCTACATGCTCTGGCTTGGCCCGCCTTTTATGGCCGTGGTGATCGCGACCCTTTTCGTACTGTTCCTGCGCGGCTACCAGCGCCGCCGCGCCGCAGGCCTCGGGCCGGAACCGCTGTCGCCGAACGACCGGGCGGAGCTCGATGCGCTCGTCGACCGGATCGCCGCCTCGACGCCGCCCGGGTCTGAGGTAAAACACGGTTTTCGCGCCGAGCTCGCGGACGGACTCCAGCACCCGCCGGGCCAAGATGCGCCCGGAGACGTGCACGAGCCTGATCCGGAGGACGATGTGCCCGGGAACCCGGGCTCGCCGGAATCGGACGACACGCCGGACAGCCGGGACACATCGCGTTCATGACCCTGTGGATCGTTATTGCCGTCCTCGTGGCGGGTGCGCTCGCGTGGATCGCGTGGCCGCTGCTCAGGCCGAGGACTGTCGACACGGTCGACGGTGACATCTATGACGCCGCCGTCTATCTCGACCAGCTCGAGGAACTGGAGCGCGACCGCGCCCGCGGCCTGATCGACGACAGCCAGGCCGCAGCCGCGCGGACCGAGATCGAGCGACGCCTGCTGGCCGCCGGGCGTGCCGGCCGGCTCGGTACGGGCACGGCCACGCGCCGCCCCGGCTTCGCCGTCGTTGTCGCGATCCTCGTGCCTATCCTCGCGCTGTCGCTCTATCTGGAACTCGGATCCCCGGGACTTCCGAACCAGCCATTCGCCGAACGCCTGCCCGCGGCACCGCCCCAGAACAGCATCGTGACGGCCGCCCGCGAACGCCTGGCGGAGGCCGAACGTCGCGCCGAGGCGGATCCCGGAAATCCGGACGCCTGGTTCGACCTTGGCCGTTTCCGTCTCGTCTCCGGTGACGTCGACGGAGCCGCGGCTGCCCTCGCACGCGCACTCGAGACAAGCGGTGGACGCAGCGATATCGCATCGGCGTACGGCGAGGCGTTGTCGCGCCAGGCCGACGGACTGGTCACGCCTGAGGCCCGCCGCGCTTTCGAAACAGCGCTCGCCGGCAACCCTGGCGACCCGCGCGCGCGCTATTTCCTGGCGCTCGCCGACTTCCAGGAAGGTCGCGAACAGTCCGCACTCGAGGCCTGGTCGGTCCTGGCGCGTTCGGCACCGGCAAACGCGCCCTGGCTGCCGACCGTGATCGCCCGCATTTCCGAAACCGCCCGCACGCTGGGCGAGAACCCGGCCGACTGGATTCCGCGCGCACCGCGCGGACCGAGTTCCGCCGATATTGCAGCCGCGCAGGACATGACGGCGGACGAACGGGCAGGAATGATCCGCGGCATGGTCGAGGGACTTGCGGCACGGCTCGAGGAAGAACCCGACGACGTCGAAGGCTGGCGCCGGCTGGCCCGCGCACGAGGTGTCCTCGGCGAACACGACGCGGCGGCGGAGGTCTACGCAAAGGCCCTCGCACTCGACCCGGACCACCCGGAAACACTCCTCAATGCCGCCGTCGCGGCCGGGCGTATCGGCGACGCCGAGGACGCCCGCAGGCGGCTCGCGCGCCTTCGCGACCTCCTGCCGGGCGATGTCGGGGTTCGCGCAAGCCTGGACGCGGCCATCACACAGATCGACTCACAGCCGCAG
>JAEPNS010000001.1:13882-29132 GCA_017643325.1 Alphaproteobacteria bacterium
GGATGTCGCGGAGGTCACGAACCGGCTCGGCGAGACGATCTCCTCCCGCCTGACACAGGCGGCGGCGGCACCGGCTCCAGCCCGCCCCGCGCCACGCGGACCGACAGCCGCGGACATGGCCGCAGCGCAGGATCTCAGCACCGAGGAACGTTCCGAGATGATCCGCGGCATGGTGGAGAATCTCGCCGCCCGCCTCGAGGACGAACCGAACGACGTGGAGGGATGGCGCCAGCTGGCGCGCTCACGCGAGGTTCTTGGCGAACCCCGAGCCGCCGCCGAGGCGTACACCCGCGCGCTGGAGCTGGAACCGGACCACCCTGAGACGCTTCTTCGCGGCGCGATCGCGGCGGGTCAGCTCGGGCGACACGCTCTCGCACGCGAAAGGTTCGTCCGACTGCGCGAACTGGTCCCCGAGGACAGCGAAGTCCATCGCATGGTGAGCGAGGCGATCACGCGGATCGACGCCACCAGCGCCAACTGACGGTGGACGACGCGCTTGCAGTCGTGCGCCTGCTGGCAGCCGTGGCGGCGGCCGGGGGTGTCCTGTATGGCGTCTATCGAGGTTTGCGATGGCATTTCCCGCGCCTGGGCGCACGTCGTGCGGGGCTTGTCGTCGCCCTCACAGCCCTTGTTCTGGCGTCCGTGTCCGCAAGCGTTTTGCGCACCGGAAATGCCGCGTGCCTGCAACACGAGAACACCGCGTTGCTGTATGGCGAGCGCGTGATCCGGATCGACGAACGCCAAACCGCCCGGCCCGCACCTCCGGTCGGCTCGGAGCCCTACTCGCGCGTGGTCGAGGCATGCCGCTTCCTGGAGCAACACTGCGCTCTCGACGCCGCGGAGGAGACCGACACGCGTGCCCGCGCGATCTGCGTCAACGCGCTTGCAGGCAGACCCCTCGACCGGTAGGCGACAGGACCAAAAGAGAACGGGCCCCCCGAAGGGAGCCCGCTCATCGGTCATCGTCTTCGCGATGTTACTGGGTGTTCAGAGCCGAAACCTGCTCTTCCACCTCTACGTCGCTCACAGCGACGATCTCGGCGCGACGGTTGAGCTGCTCACGCACGCCGTCACCCGTCCGCACGGCCGGGTCCTGCTCGCCCTTGGCGATCAGGCTGACGTCATCCAGGTTGCGCACGTTCATGCCCTGACGGATCAGTTCGGTCGTCACGGCCTCGGCGCGACGCTCGGAGAGCGACTGGTTGTACGCATTGGAACCGACAGTATCGGTGTGGCCGACAATCACGACGTCCCTCGTGTCCATCGAACGCATCTTCGCCACGAAGGCGTCGATCTTCAGCTGCGCTTCCGGCTCGATCTCGGACTCGTCAAAGTCGAAGTAGACCGTCTCACGTGCAATCTCCTGCGTGATGGTGGTCTTCACGACAGGCTTCATGGCGCCCTCAAGCGCGGCCATCGAGTTCCAGAACTGGGTCTTGCAGGCCGCAATGTGGTTCGGCTGGTGGCCTTCTTCCTGCTGCTCAACCCAGCAGTCGTACTTGGCCTGGGCCTCGGCGGCGAGCGCCGGGTGGTTGGAGCGGCCGCCATTGTCGAGTGCCGCGAGGAGCTGCACGCGCGCGGCTTCCAGCTCGTTCAGGTTCGCTTCGCTCTCGATGCCCCAGTTGGCCGGAACATACGGCAGCGGGGTCTTGCCCTCGGCAGCCATGTTCGCCTTCACGGCGTGGTTCTCGGCGTCATACCAGTCGTACATCTTGTCCCACTCGAAATTCACGAGCTCCTGGTATTCGCGCGCCAGTTCGGCGTTGAACGTGTCGCCGACGACAACGCGATCCTTGGCTTCGTAGACACTGTTGAAGAACAGCGCATTCGCGTTGCCGGCGCCAAGAGTGGTCGCCAGGGCAAACGGAGCGGCATAGGTGAGTGCTTTGCGGAGATTCATGGAGGTCCTCCTGTTCGTTGCGTATCAAGCGCCGACGGGCGTGAAGTGCTGGCTCCGTCGCTGCGCCCGAACGCCCGTTCGGCGTTCGTCTGGCCGCACCGACCTCCGGCCGTGGTAACGATCGTCGGTCTTTGCGGCGCTTGGTCCCAGAACGCGGCACCGCGATTCCCGTTCGAAAATTTTGTGGGAATTTATCCGTTCCGCCGCCGTCCGTGTCGGCGGAGTCCTTATATGGGCTCGCCGATCCGTTCGCTCCGGCTTCGAGCCGACAGGACTCGCGCGGACCGGCCAGATATGCGACATTCTGACACATACGCACGTCGCGGTCCGGGTCTGCTCGGAGCCAGCACGTTTCCGGGTCGTCACGGATCTCGGCGTCTTCACACAGGAGGACAAGCCGATGAACGTGGACTCAATTCTTCGCTCGAAAGGCAACGCCGTCGAATACGTGGCGCCGGACCTCTCGGTCTACGACGTGTGCAGCAGGCTGTACGAGATCGGCGTCGGCGCCCTCGTCATCAGCCGGGACGGGCAGCGCATCGACGGGATTGTCTCCGAACGCGATGTGATCCGCCTGATCGCACGAAGCGGGGCGGACGTGCTTGACCGCCCCGTGTCGGACATCATGGTGCGCGACGTCGTGACCTGCACACGCGGTGACGATGTCGTGGCGCTCATGGAGGTGATGACCGACCGTCGCATCCGTCACCTGCCCGTCGTCGAGGACGGGGCACTGGTGGGCATCGTGTCGATCGGCGACCTGGTCAAGCGGCGAATCCGCGAGAGCGAGCAGGAAGCAACCGCGCTGCGCGAGTACATCGCCACCGGCTGACGCCGGGCCATGAAGGAACATCGGCCGCAGCCGCACGTTCACCCTTCGAAAGTCGCGCCGGAACGCGCGCGCTACCGCAGGAGGACGAACGTCATGCACCGGATATTCGCAACCCGGCCGATACGCTTCACCCTGTTGGCGGCCAGCCTGGCGCTGGCGGCCTGTCAGACCGACGGCAGCGGCCCAGGAATCCGGCTGGTGTCGGAAAACCAGGTCCAGCAGATGGCGGCGCAAAGCTGGAACCAGCTCCGTCAGCAGGCGCCTGTCACCGACAACACGTCGTACCAGCGCCGCGCCGAGCGCATCACGAGCCGCGTCCTGCGGGCCTCCGGGCGCGACCCCGGGCAATGGGAAGTGGTCGTTTTCAAGGATGACCAGCTCAACGCATTCGCGCTGCCGGGCGGAAAGATCGGAATCTACGAGGGCATGATGGAGCTGGCATCCAGCGATGCCGAGTTGGCGGCCGTCATCGGGCACGAGATCGCGCACAACACCGAGAAGCACGCCGTCTCGCGGGTGAATTCGCAGGCGGCGACCCAGTTGGGCATCACCCTTGCAGCCGTTCTCGTCGGCGGTGAACAGCAGCGCAGCGTCGCAGGGCTTCTGGGCATGGGCGCACAATACGGCCTGCTCCTTCCCCACGGCCGCAGCCAGGAACTGGAAGCCGACCGCCTCGGCCTGATCTACATGGCGCGCGCCGGCTACAACCCCGAGGCGGCCGTGACGTTCTGGCAGAAGATGTCGCGGCAGGGCGGAAGTCGCCCGCCGGCCTTCCTGTCCACGCATCCGGCCCCGGAACAGCGGATCGACCAGATCCGTGCGATGCTCCCCGAAGCCAGGCAGATATACAGGCAAAACAGTTAGTTACTGGAGTTTGGAGAAAAGGCGGAACGGTTTTCGCGGGCCGCGCGTTATTGCGACAGAACTACGAATTCATCCGCAAAGGAGATTTGTCATGAAGGGACTTATGATTGCACTTGGCGCCGTGGCTGTTGTCGCCGTCGCCCTGTTCCTCGTCTGGTTCGTCGATGTCGACCAGACAGAAGAGGCCCGCCTGCCGAGCGTCGATGTTCAGGTCGAAGGCGGCAACGTGCCGGAGTTCACGGTCGAAACCGGTGACGTTCAGATCCGCGAAGGTGAAGTCGACGTTCCGGTTCCGGAAGTCGATGTGAAGGTCGAGGAAGAGACCGTGTCGCTCCCGACCATCGATGTCGATCCGCCGGAGCGCGACGGCCCCGCCGGCAACCAGTAAAAACCGGCAACCGTAACGAACAAAACCGGCCGCGCCTCCGCGCGGCCGGTTTTTTCGTTGTCGTCCGGTGCCGGTGAGATCAGGTGCCGGTGAAAACCGGCTTGCGTTTTTCCGCGAACGCCAAACGGCCTTCCTTGTAGTCGTTGCTGGCGAAACATGCCGCGACCTGTTCCGCGCACAGGTCCATGTCGCGATCGGCCGGTGCCTTGAGGTTTTCCTGCACAGCCGTCTTTACGGCACGGATGGTAAGGGGCGCGTTGCCGACGATCCGCTCCAGGTAACCGTCGCAATAGGTGTCCAGTTCCTCTCGGCTCACCACGCGATTGACCAGGCCCATCGTCTGCGCCTCAGCCGCATCGAACTGGCGCGCGGTGTAGAAAATCTCCATCGCGAAGGCGGGCCCGACGATCTGCATCAGCCGCTCGATCCCGGCGGCGGCGTACCCGAGCCCGAGCTTTGCGGCCGGCACGGCAAACCGGGAATCGTCCGACGCGATCCGGATATCGCAGCACAGCGCGATCGCCAGGCCACCGCCGATGCAGTAGCCACCGATGCGCGCGATCGTCGGGATCGGCGCGAGGGTCAGCGTGTCCTGGAACTCGCGCACCATCGCGTTGTAGGCATCGATCGCATCCGCAGAGTCACGCTCCTCGCCGAACTTCGAGATATCCGCGCCGGCGACGAAGGCCTTCTCGCCCGCCCCGGTGAGCTGGATAGCCCGGACATCCTTCGTGTCGCAAAGCTCGCGCACCGCCGCGGCCCCGTCGCGCCACATCTCGTAGGACATCGCATTGTGCCGGTCGGGATTGTTGAAGGTGATGCGCCCGATCGGGCCGTCGCGTTCGCAAATGATACGGTCGGTGGTCATGGCATGCGTCCGGATGTTCAGATTGACGCAAGCGTTCTAAAGACTTCGCGTTCGCAAGGCGAGCCGCATCGTGAACCGCCAAGACCCGTCCGACCGCATATGCTTAACTGGCAGCCATCGGAGGGACCGTCGGGGGGATCGGCTTGGTGTCAGTACAGAGCGAGGGCGCCGCGTTCGACTATGTCGTCGTTGGTGCCGGCACGGCCGGTTGCGTGCTTGCGAACCGGCTGACGGAGAACGGCAGGCACAGCGTCCTGCTGCTGGAGGCCGGTGGCCGTGACACCAACCCCTGGCTTCATATCCCGCTCGGATACGGCAAGGTCTTCGACGACCCCAAGGTCAACTGGTGCTACTCGACCGAGCCCGACCCGACCTGCGGAAACCGCCGGATCGTCCAGCCCCGCGGCAAGGTGCTGGGCGGGTCCAGTTCCATCAATGGCATGGTCTATATCCGTGGCAATGCTGCGGACTACGATCACTGGCGCCAGCTCGGCAACGAGGGCTGGAGCTACGAAGATGTCCTTCCGTATTTTCGCAAGTCCGAGGACCAGGTGCGCGGTGCGGACCGTTACCACGGCACAGGCGGACCCCAGACCGTCTCCGAACAGCGTGACTTCCATCCTCTCGGGCGCGCGCACCTGGAGGCGGTCGTCGAGGCAGGCTACACGCTGAACCCGGATTTCAACGGCGCCGAACAGGAGGGGTTCGGCCGCTACCAGGTGACCCAGAGACACGGCCGACGCTGGTCGGCCGCGCGCGGCTTCCTGAGGCCGGCCCGCAAGCGCGCGAACCTGAGGATCGAAACGAACGCGCACGCCCGCCGCATCCTTTTCGACGGCCGGCGCGCCACCGGGGTGGAATACCGTGTCGGGGACAAAACCCGCGTCGCCCGCGCGCGGGCGGAAGTCATCCTGGCGCTCGGGTCATTCAATTCCCCGCAACTGCTCCAGCTCTCCGGGGTCGGCCCTGGTGAACTCCTTCGCCATCA
This sequence comes from Alphaproteobacteria bacterium, assembly GCA_017643325.1. Lineage (GTDB taxonomy): Bacteria > Pseudomonadota > Alphaproteobacteria > UBA6615 > UBA6615 > JABJAG01. The sequence continues at coordinate 19,723 of JAEPNS010000001.1, forward strand.
CGGAATCGATGTGGTCGCCGACATGCCGGGGGTCGGCGCCGACATGCAGGACCACTATCTCGTGCGTATGGTCTACCGATGCAAACAGCCCGTGACGCTGAACGACGTTGTGCAAAGCAGGCTCCGGTCGGCCGGGACCCTTCTCAGGTATGTTTTCCTGCGCCGGGGCATGATGGCCATGGCCGCTGTGCCAACCGGCGGCTTCTTTCGAAGCGATGCGCGCGTGGCCACGCCCGACCTGCAGCACCACATCGTGCTCTATTCGAACGGGGGTGCATCGGGAAAGCACGGGAGCGGGCTACACAGCTTCTCGGGCCTGTCGGCGACGGTGATCATGCTGAATCCGGAAAGCCGGGGCGCGGTCGAGATCGCGTCGGCCGACCCCGACGTCCCGCCGCTGATCAAAAGCCGCTACCTCGACACACAGCGCGACGCGGAGACCCTGATGAAGGGCGCGCGGGCCGTGCGGAACATCATGGCCCAGCCCGCTTTGGCGGACTATGTCGGCGAAGAGGTCGAACCGGGAAAGGACGTGCAGAGCGACGAGGAGCTGATCGACTATCTGCGCAACTTCGGAAACACAGGTTTCCACCCCACCAGCACCTGCCGGATGGGCCCCGACGAGACCGCGGTCGTCGACGCGCGACTGCGGGTCCACGGATTCGCGGGGCTTCGGGTGGTGGATGCCTCGATCATGCCACGGGTCACGTCGGGCAACACCAACGCCCCGGTACTCATGATCGCCGAGAAAGCCTCGGACATGATCCTCGAAGATTCAGCAGGCTGACTGTCACTGCAGCACCTCCGGGTTGAGAACGTTTTCCGGCTCGCCCCGGGCGAAGGCGGCGACCTGCCCGAAGGCGATCGAAAACAAAGACTCGAAAACCTCGACCGTCGTGTAGCCGATGTGCGGGGTGCAAATGACGTTCGGCATGTTCAGGAGCGGATGTGCCGGATCCCCGGACGGCCCGCCTCGAGCGCGTCCACAAGCGCCCCCGGTTGAATGAGTTCCGCGCGGCTCGTGTTCACCAGAAGCGCGTCGGCTTTCATCCGGGACAGGTCTTCCATAGTGACGATGCCGCGGGTCGCGTCGACCAGGCGAAGATGGAGCGAGATCACGTCGCACATGGCGAAGAACTCCTCGCGGCTCGCAGCGATCTCGAAGCCGTCCGCCTCCGCCCGTGCAGACGTGTCCGGGCGCGCGAGCACGACAACCCGCATGCCGAACGCACGCCCGTAACCGGCCACGATCGCCCCGAGCCGCCCGTAGCTGTAGACGCCGAGTATATTGCCCTTGAGGTTGCGCCCGAGCCCCGGACGCCAATGGCCATTCCGCAGCGCGGCGACCTCCTGCGGGATATGACGCATGGCAGCCAGGACGAGTCCCCAGGTCAGCTCGGCCGTGTTGGTGAAGGACCCCGCTGGCGGCTTCCCGGACGAAACGGCGATCCCGAGGCGCGTGCAGGCGTCGACGTCGATATGTGGGTGGGAACCGATGTTGCTGATCAGCTTCAGGTTCGGGAGTCGTTCGAGAAGCGCGCCGGGCATCCGGCTTCGCTCGCGGATCATCACCACGGCTTCGGAATCCCGCAGCCGTTCGGCCTGTACTTCGACATCGTCGACGTGATCATTCCAGACCGTCACATCGTGGCCGTCCAGCAACCGGAAGCAGTCCAGGCCCCGGAAGCTGTCCTGGTAATCATCGAGGATTGAAACTTTCATGCGACAGCGTCCCGGAGATGGATATCGTCCCGCCACTCTAGAGCGTACACACGCGGCTGGACCACCGGACGCCGGCGCGGCAAAGTTGCGAACCAACACGCCAAGAAATCAGAATTCAGGGGGAACACATGATCTACGAAGTCCGCACCTATCGCCTCAAGCCACGCACGGTCCCGACCTTTATCGAGAAGTTCGGCGAAGCCTACGAGAACGGCCGCAAGCAGATCTCCCAACTCGCCGCCTTTTTCTACTCGGAGTTCGGCCCCCTCAACGAGGTGATGCATATATGGCCGTACGCCGATCTCGGCGAGCGTGAAGCGGTGCGCGCCGAATCGGTCGCATCCGGCGTCTGGCCCCCGGACATCGCCGACACGATCCACTCGATGAATGTCGAGATTTTCCGGCCCTTCCCCTTCATGACCGAATTCCTCAGCGGCGAACACGGCCCGCTGTTCGAGTTCCGCTACTACTCGGTCCATCACGGCACCATGCCGGGAATCATCAAGGGCTGGGAGGATGCGATCGATGCGCGGCAGGAGCTTTCGCCTTGCGCCATGGCGATGCACACGGACGTCGGCACCATCGACAAGTATGTCCACATCTGGCCGTACAAGAGCTTCGAACACCGCCAGCAGGTGCGCGAGGACGGGGTCAAGAAAGGTGTCTGGCCACCGAAGGGCTCGCCCAAGGGCGCGATCATCACCCAAGACAACAAGCTGCTCTTCGCCGCACCCTTCTCACCGCTCCGATAGGGGAGTACCGTGTCCGACACGACGACTTTCCGCGCGCTGGTGGACGCGCGTTCGCCGCTCGTTATCCCGGGGGCACATGACGCGCTGACCGCGCGCATCATCGAGCAGACCGGCTTCGACGCCTTCATGATCGGGGGCTTCCAGATCGTGGGCGCGCGCTACGGCGTTCCGGACATCGGGTTACTGGGTCTCGGTGAAATCTCCGCCGGTGTGCGTGATATTCTCACTGTGACCGACCTGCCCTGCCTCGTCGATGTCGACACCGGCTACGGCGACGCCAAGAATGCCGTCTACACCCTCAACCACTACGAGAAGCTCGGCGCACAGGCGATCTTCATCGAGGACCAGGTCGCGCCGAAGCGCTGCGGACACATGGCGGGCAAGCAGATCGTTCCGGCGGAGGAGATGGAAACGAAGCTGAGGGCCTGCGCCGCCGAGCGCATGGACCCCGACACCTTCATCATCGCCCGCACCGACGCCATCGCGACCGATGGCATCGACGAGGCACTCCGACGTGGGGAGCGATACATGAAAGCCGGAGCCGATGCGCTTTTCATCGAGGCCCCGACGAGCGTGGACGACATGCGACGGATTTGCGAGGAACTGCCCGTCCCGCAGCTCGCCAACATGATCGAGGGCGGCGTCACACCGCTGCTGCCGCCGGCCGAGTTGGGCGAGATCGGCTATTCCATTGCCAGCTACGGAATCACGACCCTGATGCTGACCGCGCGCACGATCCGCGACACGCTGGCCGACATCAAGAGCGGGGAACTCAAACTCGCGAACACGGGCCTGAGTTTCCCCGAGTATCTGGATATCGTCGGCATGCCGCGCTGGTCGCGGATCGAGGACGATTACGAAGCCTGACCGGACGCCCGCCGCGCGCTCAGTCGCGGCTCGGCCGCTCGTCCATGTACTGCTGACGCCGCGCGCGCAATTCCGCCTCCCGGTCGACCCGCGCCGCGCCACGCAGGAGGCCCGCTTGCTCGCGTCCGGGCACGAGGAGACCCGAAGCCCGGACTTCGCGTTTGACGAAGGCGATGGCCTGGTCGATGGCCTCCACCGCGCCCTTGTAGTCGCCGAGTTCGGCCTTTGCCGCCGCGAGAGTGGCCAGGTGGGTCGAGGACGTGCGCCGCTGGAGCGCCGCCTGGGCCCAGCGAAGGGCCTCTGGCCCGTTGCGAACACCGGTCTCCGGCGAGGTTGCATACACCCAGGCGATCGCGTTCATGGCCTCGACCAGCCCGCGATCGGCCGCCTTCCGGTACCATCCGAGCGCCTCCGCATCGCTCTTTGCCACGCCGCGTCCGAACTCGTGCGCGAGCCCGAGATTGTAGGCCGCGCGCGCATCATTCTGTGCGGCGGCACGGCGGTAATAGAGGTTCGCGAGGGGATAGTTCCGGTCCACCCCTTTGCCCTGCACATACATGGTGGCGAGATTGTTCATCGACTTGACGTGCCCTTGGTCCGCAAGCTGGGTCCAGATACCGGCAGCGCGTTCGTACTGACCTCGATAGTAGGCTTCATACCCGCGCTTGAAGGCCTCCGCCTGGACGCGGTTCGTCTCGGGCGGACTGAGCGGGGAGCGCGCACCCGGCGGCGGCTGCGTCACTTGCGACAAGGCCGGACCGCCGGCCCCCGCGCAAACGATCGCCGCCGTCACGGCGCAAAGAGCGCACCGCCTGAGAAATCCAAATATGACGGTTCGAGAAAGCATCGGTGGCCGGATACTTGGAAATCAGTGTGCGGGTATTCAATATCCGCTTTCAGGGACCCGATAAAACAAGCGCCAATGCCCGGCGTGCCGCACCGGAAAGACCACAAGATGACCCACGGCAAGACACCGATCATCGACGCACAGGTCCATGCCTACGAGGCAGACACGCCTGACCGGCCCTGGGCCGCCGTGCTCACCGGACCGCCGTCCGCCAATGGCGCAGAGATGGTGGCCGCGATGGACGCGGTCGGTGTCGACGGTGCGATTCTCGTCTCGGCCTACACCATGTACCGCTACGATCCGAGCTTCGCACTCCAGGTGCACGACGAGTATCCTGACCGGTTCGGGCTGGTGACGCCTTTCGATGCCGCGGATCCGGGGGTCGGCGAAAAGATCGATGACTGGGCGGGGAAGGACGGCACCGTGGGCATCCGCCTGCTGCTGGCACACGGAATTTCCGACGATGCCGGCGATGAAGGCATTTCGCGCCTGCTCGAAGGTGCGCGGCGCCACGCACTCCCTGTCAACGTCTACTGCACCCAACGGCACGAACAGGTTGGCGACCTCGCCGCACGATTTCCCGACGTGTCGCTGGTGGTCGACCATATGGGCCTCGTCCAGCCGTTCCACCCGCCCGCGCCGGAGGACGGCTGGGCGGAGTTGCCGAAGCTGCTCGCACTCTCCAAACACAAAAACGTCAGCGTCAAGATCAGCGGCGCGGGTACGCTCGCGCACGAGCCTTTTCCGTTTCCCGACATTCGCGAGCCGGTGCACCAGATCCTCGATGCCTTCGGCCTCGAGCGCTGCATGTGGGGCACGGACTGGACGCGTGCCGTCGAACTTCTGAGTTACGAAGAAGGCTTCGAGGCGTTTCGCCAGGGCGACTGGCTGTCCGAGAGCGAGCGTGCCGCGTTGATGGGCGGCAACGCCGAACGCATCTACGGCTGGTCGCCGGCAGGACCCTGACCGTTCCGAAACACGACCGTCAGACCGCTTTCGCTTGTCTCCGGAGATCCGCCAGGAGCAGTTCGGTCGTCCGCATCAGCATCTTTGTATAGCCCGCCCGACTGACCAGCTTCGGGTCGATCGCGTGGGCGGCGTGAATGCCCACGAGGAGAGAGTGGATCGTGCCCGCCGCCTCGAAGGCCCGCGCCTTGCTGGCGCCCGTCTCCCTGACGATCTCGTCGCGCAGGAGCCTGCGAACCCGGGCATGATACGAGGCATAGACCGACGCCGTGTCATCGTCGCTCCGGCTGTCGAGCAGCAGCTTCAGATAGAATTCGGCCATGACCGGATCCCTGAACCGGTCGTCGAGGCGCGCGACAAGGTCCAGAACGCTTTCGACACTTTCGTCCGCGAGTGAACCCCAGACGCGCTTACGGCTTTCCTCGAGGCAGGCCTGCAGAAGTCCCGCCTTGGTCTTGAAATGAAAGAACAGCGTCGCCTGGCTGTATCCCGCCCGCTCGGCGATCGACTGTGTCGAAGCGGCGGCATAACCGCGTTCCCCGAACTCGCGCAATGCGGAGTCGACTATCTTCGCCTGCGCCCGTTCCGGGTTCTTCGAAACACCCTTGATCCGCGCCATGCGAACGCACCCTCCTGATTTCCCGATGCCTCAGCCGCGGCGATAACACGGCGGAGCAAGACTCCACCGCGCCCACCCTGATTCGACAATCCGCGTTGACGCTATTGAAGCATGCTGATACTGATTATTCACTCAATTAATCTATTAATTAGATATTGTCATGACTGAGAACCCTCCATCTCTCGAAGAAGAAGATCCGCGCCTGTTCCGCATGGGGGATGCCTGGGCGTTCGCCACCTACCCCGTCTGCGGCGCCGTGATTACGGACGAAGGCGCGGTCGCCATCGACGGGCCGATGGCCCCGGCCACGTCGCTGCAATGGCGCGCCTTCATCGAGGCGCGCGCGCCCCTGAAGTTCCATGTGCTTTGCGAGCATCACGAGGACCACTGCGCCTGCTGCTCGGTGCTGGGCGCGGACACGCTGATCTCGTCGGAGATCACGGCCACGGAACTCGGGCGCTGCGCAAGCGGTTCCAGCGAGGGGATGCGCGAAACACTGCGCGGGTGGGGCCGCAACAGGTATTTCTCCGAGGAGCTGGTCGAGGATTACGAGGTCCGCACACCGGACATGACCTATACGACCCGGCTCTCGTTCACGCTCGGCGGCAAGGACTTCGTGATTGTCGAGGCGCCCGGCCATACCCGCGGCTCCTCGATCGTCCATGCCGTCGACGACCGTGTGGCCTTCGTGGCCGACGCGGTGTTCCCCGGCACCTGCGCCCCGCCGGCCCAGTCCTGCGATCCCTGGGCCTGGTTCCAGACGCTGGGCATGCTCGAGGCACTCGATGTCGACTGGTACGTGCCGGGTCACGGCGACCCGTTCGACCGCAGTGAGCTCGACAACGCGCGGGCCGGGCTGCACACGCTGGTGGATTCGGTTCGCACCTGGAAGCGCGAGGGCTGGTCACGCGAGCGCGTAATGGCCGAGGGCGATTGTTTCGACCGGACCCTGCGCAAGCCTTATCGCGGCGGAGAGGACGTCCCGCCGGGACTGAAGCTGATCGCCCCCAAGATCCAGGCCGAAAGCCTCGGCGCGGTGTACGACTATCTCGACGAGCATCCGTCCGGTTCGCACCGACGTCATATGGACGCCGAGGCCAACTACAACGAGATCTTCGCCCAATGCTCCGCCTAGGTTCGGCTTCCATCGGCACACGCCCGGTCGCCGTCGCACAGCACAGCGACGGAGACGGGTTCATCGACCTGTCGAAGCTGTGCGGCGATTTGGGTAACCTCGAAAGCCTCGACGACCTTCTCGACCTGCCCGACGCAGTACTGGCCAACGGCATCGGCCGCGCGCGCGACGCCCCACCGGATCTGTCGGCCGATGATGTGGCGCTCCGCTGCCCCCTCGTCCGCCCCGCCCGGGTACGCGACGGCGGTATCGTCATCGAGCATCTCACGCCCGCCTTCGAGCAGATGGCACTCCGTCTGCGCGCCCTGGGCACCGACAACGCTGTCGACGCAGCCGAAGCGCTTGAGTCCCAGATCGCCGGCATCAACGAACGCCCCTTTACCACCGGCGACCGCGATCTCTCGACCCTTTCCGGGCCCGGCGACGAGATCGTCAATCCGGGCGGCGAGATCGATATCGAGCTGGAGCTCGCCTGCCTGATCCGCCGCAGCGAAGCCGGTGCACCGGAGATCTTCGGCTACACGCTCTACAACGACTGGACGCTGCGCGATAAGCAGATCAAGGTCTGGGCCGAGACACGCAGTCTGTACGGCGGCGCCAAGAACTTCGCCATGTCGAACACCTTCGGGCCGATGGTCGTCCTCGCCAGCGACTGCGGCGATCCGCTCGCGCTGCCGATGCGCGCCGAGGTCAACGGCGAGGTCGTGGCATCCGGCGATCTGTCGGGTGCCGTACGCAGTTTTCCGGAGGCACTGGAACACCTCTTTCGCGACGAGACAATCTCGGGTCACGAATTCTTCGGCACCGGGACAATTCTCGGCGGCTGCCTGTTCGAGCAGGGCAGGAAGCTGCCCGAGAACGCGCATGTCCGGCTCAGCTGCCCGGCCATCGGCATCCTCGAGAACCGGGTGCGGGGCTGATCATGAGCGAGACACCAGAGAAGGAAGGCAGCCGATGGGCGGCCGGACAGGCGATCCACCGGGACATGTTCGGCGAGGCGCGCGCACGGCACCGTCTCGAAGGCGATGCGCCCGAGGACGCCCGTCTCACCGACTTGCTTTTCGAGCACGCCTACGGCGCCGTCTGGAGCAACGACACGCTCTCGCGCCGCGAACGCTCGCTGATCACGGTCGCATTGCTTGCCGGGCTGGGACGGACGGACGAGCTGGACTCCCATATCGGCGCGGCCCTTGCGAACGGCTGCACGATGGCCGAACTGCACGAGGCCGTGGTTCACGCAGGCCTCTACTGCGGTTTCCCGGCCACCATCAGCGGCCACAAGGCGCTGAAGGCGCACGGGCAGACCCGGGACTAGTCCTCCAGGAAAGCGAAGGCAGCCCCGTCCCCCGACCCGATGATGTGGCCGGCGGACGTGCCGGCGAAGTGGGCCGGCAGGATCAGCGTGCCGCTGTCAGTGAAGCCGTCGACGTAGCGCGACCGCGTCTGGCCGGACATGTCCAGGTCCCAGCAGAAACAGGTGCTCCAGTCAGGGTGTCGCACCTGGACGGGGTGGTGCATGAGGTCCCCCGTGAACGCCGCGCGCTCGCCCTTCGAATCCACGTTCACGATCACATGGCCGGGTGAATGCCCCGGGGTCGGCTCCAGCCAGAGCCCGGTCTCGATCTCATGGTCGTTGTCGACCAGCACCGCCTGACCGGCTTCCACGACCGGTAACACGGAATCGATGAACGTCAGACCGATGCGCTCGGCGCCGCGCGCGCTCTCGGCCTCCCAGTGATGGTACTCCTCGCGTGCGAACACATACTTCGCGTTGGGAAACGTCGGGACCCAGCGGCCGTCCTCCAGCCGGGTGTTCCAGCCCACATGGTCGGGGTGCAGGTGGGTGCACATGACGATGTCGATATCCGCCGGCGTCAGGCCGAGCGCCTGGAGGTTCTTCAGCCACGGCCACTTCTTCATGTGGAAGTTCGGATTCGACCGCTCCTTGTCCTCGCCGACGCAGGTGTCGATGAGGATCGTGTGGTTCGGCGTCCGGACGACATAGCTCTGGAAGGCCGCAATGATCTTGCCCGTTGCCACATCGAAGTGGGCGGGCACCATCCAGTCCAAGTGCGACGCAAACGCCTCCGGGTCGTGGGCGGGAAACATCACGTCGGGCGTCAGGGTCGGGCCCTGGTGCTCGAGCACGGACTGGACGGAAATGTCACCGATGGACAGGGGCTTCATCACACACTTTCCTTCAAGGTCGCAAACGGTCGCTCGTGATCCGGTGCTCGTCTATATGACGAGGCCCAGCAACGCGATGGCGTTGGTGCGGCCGATGGCGCGGCGGTCGTCCTCCGACAGGGCCGCGTTGTCGAACCAGTCGGCTCCCGCCTGCATGGACTCGAAGGGGTAGTCGACCGAGAACATCACCCGGTCGGCGCCCAGTTCGGCAATCGTCAGGTGCAGGGGCGGATCGTGGAACTGACCGCTGGTCGTGACGTGGACGTTGGACCGCAGATACTCGCGCATCGTCCTCTTCGCCGGCGGCCCGTTCGG
>JAEPNS010000001.1:29142-32572 GCA_017643325.1 Alphaproteobacteria bacterium
CACGTCGAGCCGGTGGTCGAGACGCCAGAGGTCGAAGGGGATCCGCTCGCCGAGATGGCCCAGGATGAGCTGTAGCTTCGGATGCGTGTCGAACAGCCCCGAACACATCAGGCGCAGCGCATGCATCGCCGTTTCCATGGCGAACGCCCAGTTCGACTGGGTGAGCCAGGGGTGGCCCGCATACATGGGCAGGCGGTCGGTCATGGGGTTGCGCGGGTGCAGGTAGAAGGGCGCGTCCAGTTCGTCGAGCGCGGCCCAGAACGGCGCGAATGCCGGCACGTCGTAATAGATAAGCGAATCATCTTCGCGGCCCTGGCTGAACCCGTTGACGTTCACACCGACAAAGCCGAGCTCGTTCACGCAGCGCCGCAGTTCGGCGATTGCCGCATCCGGGTCCTGCATCGGCAGCGCGCCGAAACCGGCGAAGCGGTCGGGATGCCGCGCCACCTGCTCGGCCAGCAGATCGTTCGTGCGCCGCGCCAGGTCGATGGCCGCATCCACATCCGCCAGTTCCTGCACCGCCGGCGCGTTCAGCGACAGGACGGCGAACTCGATCCCGGCTTCGTCCATGCGCGCGAGCCGCTTGCCCCCGAACTCCAACAGGTCGGCCTGCAACGCGTCCGGCGCTGCGGGGTTCTGGGTTTCCGGAACGGCGAAATGTTCCTCGAGGACGATCTTTCCCTGCATCGGACCTGTTCTCCTTCACATAAGCGCGTTCAGGCGGGCCGGGCCGCCAGCCGCGTCATCTCGTCCTGGTCGACGAGCGTCCCGTGGCTGACGACCGCGCGGGGCGCGGCGTGGTTGCGCACGGCCTCCATGACATCGGGCTCCGCCAGAACGACCAGGTGCGCCGGCGCGCCCTCGGCCAGTTCGAACCCGTCGACATTCATGGACTTCGCAGCATCCACGGTGACCATGTCGTACAGGCGCGACACCTCCTCGCGGGTGGTCATCCACAACAGGTGCGCTGCGAGGAACACCACCTCCAGCATGTTGTTCCGCCCGAACGGGTAGTAGGCGTCGGAGATGTCGTCCTGCCCGAGGCTCACGAGCACGCCCTCCTCCAGCAGGTCCTTGACCCGCGCATGCAGGGGCCCGGTATGGGGGTCGCTGACGATCGGCACCCGCGCCTTTTTCAGCAGGCCCGCCAGCCGCCCGAAATAGGGGTCGGGGTAAAGGCACATGGCCCGGCAGTGATGGCCCAGCGCCCGGCCCTCCCAGCCGCGCGCGATCGCCTCCTTCGCCATCATCTCCAGCGTGCGCAGACCCGGATCACCCGCGTCGTCGAGCAGCATCGAGACGTCCGCGTCGAATTTCCGGGCCAGGTCAAAGCAGATGCGGACATGCTCGGCCGCGTCCGCGTCGGTGAACTCGATCCAGGGTATGCCGCCGACCACGTCGGCTCCCATCTCCATGGCCGCTTCCATCAGCTCGGTCGTGCCCGGCTCGCGGATGATGCCGTCCTGGGCGAAGGCGACGACCTGTACATCGACGATTCCGCGGAACTCCTCGCGGACCGCGATCAGCGCCTTCACACCCTCGAGCTTCGCCTTGGAATCCACGTCAGCGAGTGCGCGGATGTGCAGGTTGCCGTGCAGCGCGGCAAGCGCGACCGCACGGCGCGCGTTCTCGGTGATCCACGCCGCGTCGTAATTCTCCTTCACGACCGCGGCCTGCTCGATCGCCGACATCGCCTTGCCCATGGAGCCGCCGTGATACGCCTGGAGCGCGCCCTCGTGCATCATGTCGAGGGTCCAGACCTTGCAGAGGTGCAGGTGGGTGTTGACGAAGGATTCCGTGACGAGCCCGCCGGCCGCGTCGATCTCCTGGGCGCCCTTGCCGTCGATGGCCGGTGCGATACGGGCGATCCGGCCGTCCGCAACCGCGATGTCGCGCAGACCCGCATCCTCCCCGCGCAGCTTCGCACCGCGAATGACAATGTCGAAGGACTCACCCATTGGACACACTCCCAAAAGATCGATCATGGCACAGCCGGACGGGCGCCGCACGCGGGTGGCGGCCAACTGGATCGGTCCTGGAAGAGATCGTCGAATGAATTGGTGGAGCTGAGGGGAATCGAACCCCTGACCTCTACATTGCGAACGTAGCGCTCTCCCAACTGAGCTACAGCCCCACCGGTGCCGGAACCGGCAGATGCCGGGCGGGCCCACATCGGTAGCCATGTTGGGACGGGTCCGCCAAGCGCGGCGGAATATGTGAGGGGCGCGGAGCCCTGTCAAGTCGGGCGACGCGACGTTGCGGCACCCTTTTTCCGGCGCATCGGCGTCACTGGACACCCGCCCGGGCGCTGGCTAGTCTCGACCGCGCAAGAGGCCGGATTTCCCGGTGTCCCTGCCTGTTCCCGGAACCGAAGACCCGACGCATGATCGCTCTCGTCAACCTGATCACCACGATCATCCAGCTCTATATCTGGTGCCTGATCATCTCGGTCATCCTGACCTGGCTCGTCCAGTTCAACGTGATCAACACGTCGAACCGCTTCGTCTACCAGATCGGCGACTTCCTCTACCGGATCACGGAACCCGTCCTGGGCCGCGTGCGCGCATTCATCCCGTCGATCGGCGGCATCGACCTGTCGCCCGTGGTCGTGATCCTGCTGCTCGCCTTCATCCAGCAGCTCATCCCGGAACTGCTTCTCGGCTGACCCCCTGCGCCGATGTCGCGACTCTGCCCCGCATGCTAGATGCCGGACGCAGGATCGCGCAGCCGAAGCGTGCCAGCAGGAGAGTGACAGCATGAGCGATTTTTCCGACAAGATCATCGACGGCAAGGCGTTCGCCGAGGGCCTGCGCGAACGCATCGGGACCGAGGTTGCCGGCCTCGAGTCCGCGCACGGGCTGACTCCCGGGCTCGCCGTGGTGCTCGTCGGCGAAGACCCGGCGAGCCAGGTCTACGTCCGCAACAAGGGCAAGGCCGCCGAGGCGGCGGGCATCGCCGCGCGCGACCACCGGCTGCCCGCCGACACGTCCCAGGACGAGCTGCTTGCCCTCGTGGACCAGCTCAACAACGATGACACCGTGCACGGCATCCTCGTGCAGCTTCCCGTCCCGGAGCAGATCGACGAGAGCGCGGTGATCGACGCGATCGCGCCGGCCAAGGATGTCGACGGGTTTCATGTGATCAACTCCGGCCGGCTCGCGACCGGGCAGATGACGGGCCCCGATGCCGCGATGGTGCCCTGCACGCCGCTCGGCTGCCGCATGATGCTGGAAGACCGGCTCGGCGACCTGTCCGGCCTCGATGCCGTCGTGCTCGGCCGCTCGAACATCGTCGGCAAGCCGATGGCCGCGCTCCTGACCCATGCGAGCTGCACCGTCACCGTCGCGCACTCGCGCACGAAGAACCTCGCCGATGTGTGCCGGAGGGCCGACATTCTGGTGGCCGCCGTCGGGCGGCCGCAGATGGTTCC
>JAEPNS010000200.1 GCA_017643325.1 Alphaproteobacteria bacterium
CGCCCTTGCGACCCAGTGTCAGCGCCTCGGCCAGCACAGCGCCCGTGGTGCCCACAAGCAGGTTGATGACGAGCTTGAGGTATCGGGCCTGTTCGTCCTCGCCGAGGTAGAAGGTTTTCGCCCCCATTGCCTCGAACAATGGCGTGCAGACGTCCGCCGCGGCTTTCGGGCCGGACACCATGATCGTCAGGTTGCCGGCCTCCGCGAGCGCCGTACTTCCCGACACCGGGGCACGGAGATAGGCAATCCCGGCCGCCTGTGCGGCCTCCGCGACCTCACGCGACGCCTCCGGCGACACAGTGCTCATGTCGACATAAATCGCGCCGGAGTCCATGGCGGCGAAGATCCCGTCCTCGCCAACTGTCACGGCCCGAAGCACGGCGTCATTCGGGATCATCGAAACCACCACGTCCGCACCGGAGGCCAACTCCGTGTTCGATGCCGCCCGGGACGCACCCGCAGCCACGACCGGCGCCATGTTCTCGGCAACCGGATCGAAGACGCTCACAGTGCCGCCGGCGGCCGCCACGTTGCGGCTCATCGGGCCGCCCATCTTGCCAGCGCCGATCCAGCCGATTTTCATGCCATTGATGCTCATTTTCGCCTCTCTCCCTCAAAACGAAATCCGGCGTCACACGCGTGTGACGCCGGACCGGGACTGGATCGTTTCGTGAATCAGGCAGCGCTCATGCTTGCACGCTGGCTGTAGGCCGCCTCTGCGTCCTTGACGCTCGCATCGTCCTTCATGACGAAGTCGTAGGTGCCTTCGTAGAAGGTCGAGGTCGGGAAGCCGTATTCCTCGGCACGCGCTGCGTCATCCACCTGCTCGTAAGGAATGATCAGCGTTTCCTTCACGCCGAACACGGCATCGGAATCCAGGTACTTGCTGTCGCTGTTGAACAACTCGGTCTGGATCGTCTGGTAGCCGTCCTTGTAGATCAGATAATGCAGGTGCGCCGGGCGCCAGGAATGACGGCCCGTGCCATTCAGGATCAGGCCGACCGGCCCGTCGGTCGGAACGGGATAGTCCACCGGCTTTCGCGAGCGGAACCAGTATTTCCCGTCCGCGCCGGTCCGGAACTTCGCCCGGTACGCATAGTCGTCGTAGTCCTTCGGTTGGCCGACCTGCGCCTCATAGAACATGTTCGGCGACGTCTGCCACAGGTCAAGCACCACCCCTTCGATCGGGTTGCCGTTCGCATCCGTGACGGTTCCATGGATGAAGGCGGGTTCCCCCTCGTCGTCATTCAGAGAGATGTCGTCGCCCATGTCCCGGGTCGGCGCGCCCTCGCGATAGAACGGGCCCAGAAGGCTCGATTCCGTTGCGCCCACACGGACCCTGTCGCCCAGAATTTCGACGAGTGCGGTCAGCCCGAGAACGTCGCCCAGCAGAACGCCCTCTTCGCGCTTGTCATCGGAGATGTGACCGACATTCTGGATGAAGCGGGCGGCATAGAGCAGCTCGTCCGGCGTCAGGTTCACCTCGCGGACAAAATCATGCGAATGGCGGATCAGCGCCTCCATGATCTCCTTGAGGCGGGGGTTGGTGTCGTCCGCGATCGTATTGAGCACCGCGTCGGTGACATTCGCTTCGGTCAGGTCTCTCATCTGGTCTCTCCTCCGGGCCGCTTCGCGGCCGATCTGTTGCGAAAAAGAATGCGCCGAAATGCAGGCTTCCCGCAACCGCGAGGCGTCCGGTGGTCAGTGATCAAAAAGTCTGAAAATTCCCTCGACATCGGGGACCCGGACGCGTAAGTTCGTTATACGAACAACAGTTCGATATACGTACTTTAGCCATTCGTGCAGGTATGGTCAATGTCCCGTCGTGACAAAAATCCGGAGTTCGTCCAGTCCCTCGAGCGTGGACTGGCCGTGATCCAGGCGTTCGGACCGGAGACGCCGGAAATGTCGATCAGCGAGGTCGCGGAAGCGACGGGAACCACCCGTGCAACCGCGCGGCGCTTCCTCCTGACGCTGGAAGAGCTCGGCCACGTGCGATCGGACGGCAAGAAATTCGCCCTGACGCCGCACACACTGTGTCTCGGGTACGCGTATCTGTCGTCGCTGGAGTGGTGGCATACCGCACAGAACGCGATGGAGGATGTGGTCCAGGAACTCCAGGAGTCCTGCTCCGCCGCAGTGCTTGACGGGCGCGACGTCATCTACGTCGCGCGTGTCTCCGCAACCCGCATCATGTCGATCAATCTCAGCATCGGGACACGCCTGCCCGCCCACGTGACATCGCTGGGCCGGGTGCTGCTCTCGCACCAGCCGCCGGAAGTTCTCGACCGGTATCTGTCGGACTTCGTTTCGCAGACCTACACCGAGCGGACGAAGACCAAGCCGGAGGAACTGCGCGAGGCGATCGAGACGGCGCGCCTCAAGGGCTATGCGCTTGTCGACCAGGAACTGGAGACGGGCCTGCGCTCACTCGCGGTGCCAATCTACGACCGCAACGGGCGCATTCTCGCGGCGCTCAACGTGGGTACTCATGCCGCGCGCACCCGCCTGGACGAGATGACCTCGCGGTTCCTGCCCGTGCTTCACGATGCGTCGCGCAAGATCACCGCGCAGCTGCCGCGCTAAACGCGAAACGGCGGCACCGGGGTGCCGCCGTCCGCATCTGGCTCGCAGCGAAAATCAGATGATTTCGCAAACCTCGTCAAAATCGTAGCGATACAGGCGCGGGCCCTTGATGCCCTCCAGATCGCCGTACCCGATGTTGCACAGGAAGTTCACCTTCAGGCCTGAGTCCGAGAAGAACTCATCGTTCACCTTTGCCTTGTCGAAACCGAGCATCGCGCCCGCGTCGAGGCCGACAGCGCGCACGGCAAGTATGAAATATGCGCCCTGCATCGACGCCATGTGGAAGGCGAAATCGTCCGCCATGTCCGGATTGTCGACGAAACGCTGACCGGCTTCCGGACGGATCGGATAGACCTTCGCGAAATCCTCATAGAACTTCGGGTCATGGGCGATGATCGCGGTGGCCGGGGCCAGGTCCGTCTTTTCCCGGTTCGGCTCGTTCAGCGTCGGGACGAGCCGCGCCTTGGCCTCCGGCGAACGGACAAACACGATGCGCGCCGTCTGGGTGTTCTGACTGGTCGGGGCGAACTTGAAGAGATCGTAGATCTCGCGAAGCTGATCGTCGCTGACCTTCCTGTCCTGCCACCAGTTGTGGTTGCGGGCCTCGCTGAACAGCAAATCACGGGCGTCCTGGTCCAGGCTGTCAATTCGCTGGCGATAATCCGCGATCCGCTGCCGCGCGGCGGCGAGAGCTGCATCTTCCGACATGGTACCTCCGGGTGTTGCGCCCGCGCCGGGTTCGTATCGCAGGCGCGGGGCTTTGAATGCCGCGCCCTAAATGTGCGGCAGACCGACAAAAGTCAATTGCGATCCGGGCATCGGTTCGCAGGACGAACGTCACACCGCAAACGTTGAGCACGTGCCATGAATGCACTATTCAGACGACGCACCCGCCCCGCCAGTCCGGCAGATGGAGAACACGACATGGCCGATTCCAAAGGCGCGCTTTCCGGCGTCACCGTCCTCGACCTCACCCGCGTGCTGGCCGGTCCCTACTGCACCCAGATGCTTGGTGACCTGGGCGCGGACGTCATCAAGATCGAGCGGCCCGGCGCCGGCGATGACACACGCCGTTTCGCGCCCCCCTTTATGTCCGGCCCCGACGGCGAGGACACGAGCGAGAGCGCGTATTTCATGAGCGCAAACCGCAACAAGCGCTCGGTCGAGGTCGATATCTCCAGCGAGACCGGCCAGGCGATCGTTCGCGAAATCGCCCTCAAGGCCGATGTGCTGGTCGAGAACTTCAAGACCGGCAACCTTGCGCGCTACGGCCTCGGCTATGACGACCTGAAAGACGCCAATCCCAAGCTCGTCTATTGCTCGGTCACCGGGTTCGGCCAGACCGGCCCCTACGCGGCGCGCCCAGGGTACGACTTCCTGATCCAGGGCATGGGCGGGATCATGTCCCTGACCGGCGAAGCGGACGGTGAGCCTCAGAAAGTCGGCGTGCCCATCGCGGA
Organism: Alphaproteobacteria bacterium; assembly: GCA_017643325.1. Classification (GTDB taxonomy): domain Bacteria; phylum Pseudomonadota; class Alphaproteobacteria; order UBA6615; family UBA6615; genus JABJAG01. The sequence continues at coordinate 4,047 of JAEPNS010000200.1, forward strand.
TATCATGTCCGGCATGTTCGCCGCCGTCGCGGTAAACGGCGCGCTGCGCCACGCCGCGGTGACCGGCGAGGGCCAGTACATCGATATCGGAATGCTCGATACGCAGGTCGCGTGGCTGGTGAACCAGGGCATGAACTACCTTCATTCCGGCGAGGCCGAGCGGCTCGGCAACGCGCACCCGAACATTGTGCCGTACCAGGTGTTCGAGACCGCCGACGGTCACATCGTGGTGGCGGTCGGCAACGACAGCCAGTTCAGGGTCTTTGCGGGAATCCTCGGTGAGCCCGACCTTCCTGACAACCCGACCTTCGCGACGAACGCGTCACGCGTGAGCAACCGCAAGGAGGTCGTCGCCCACATCCAGTCGATCATGAAGAAACGTCCCTCGGCCGAGTGGCTGGCCGAGCTGGAAGCGAACAAGATCGGCTGCGGGCCGATCAACACGCTGGACCAGGTCTTCGAAGACCCGCACGTCAAGGCCCGCGAGATGGTGGTCAACGTCCCTCACCCGCTCGCCGGCGAACACGGCGCGACGTTGATCGCGAGCCCGCTGAAGCTGTCGGGAACGCCGGTGCAGTACCGCCACCATCCGCCGCTGCTGGGCCAGCACACCGATGAGGTGTTGCGCGAGGTGCTGGGCTACGACGAGGCGAAGATCGCCGAGTTACGCGACGCCGGCGCCATCGGGTGACGGGTCCGCACCCTGCGCCGTCAACTGCTCGATGATTTCGCGCGCAACTTCCTGCAGCCGTGCGCCGATCCTCGGGATGCGTGCGTCATCGAGGCGTGCCCGCGGCCCGGTGATGGAGATCGCACAGGCTGCGCGGCCGTGCGGATTGATGACCGGCACCGCCACCGAACGGATGCCGGGTGAGCGTTCCTCGTAATTTACCGAATAGCCCCGCTGCCGGATTTCGGCCAGTTCGCGCATCAGCGCCTTGAGGTCGGTGATCGTAGTGCCCGTGTAGGCATTGAGGCGCGTCGCCTTGTAGCTCGCCTGCACATCTCCCGGCGTACGGGTCGAAAGCAGCGCCTTGCCGAGACTGGTGGCATGCGCGTCGAAATAACCGCCGATCTGGACATCGGAGCGGTGGGCCTGCTCGGTCGTCACGCGGTCGGCGACGAAGGCCTGGATACCCTCGAGAAAGCCCAGATTGACCGTCTCGTCCACTTCATGGGCGAGTTTGAGCAGGAACGGGTGCGCGTGATGCGTGATCCGCGCGACCATGTTCGCCCGGTGCCCGAAGACATGCATGGAATAGCCGATCCAGTAACGCCGGTCCTCGCCCTTGTAGGCATAGCCGAGCGCACAAAGGACCTCCAGGAGCCGATGCGCCGTCGCGCGGTGCAACTTCGTCGCCCGCGCGACATCGGACACCGAACGACCCGTGGTGCTGGTGCCCAGATACTCCAGAATGGCGAACCCGCGTTCGAGCGATTGGTTCTTGTAAACGGTCATCTGCGGTCTCTCTATTTGAGACGGACCGCGAGCCTATGGAATTCGTTCGAAACAGGCAATCGCCGTCTGGACAAGCACACGATGGGGCCCGCTGTCAGGGCGCAACCGCCAGGACCTCCTTCGCGAGTGCCGCCAGTTCTTCGGCGGCGGGACCGGTCTTTCTTGTTTCCAGCGGTGAGGCGCCCAGCTTGAATCCCTCGGAGAACGCCACCCGGTTGCCGAGCCGTGCCCTCGCCAGCGGGGCTTCAAATTCGCCGAGCGCGGCTACCATTTCGTCGGTCAGGCGCGCGCGGGGTGGCACGCGGTTCAGGACCATGAGCGCGGCGACCCGTTCTTTCTCTGCGGCCTCGATGGTCGCCTCCGTCGCCCACAGATCAGCCGGGCTCGGCTGGACCGGGACCACAACGAGTGATGCATTCTCGATGGCGTTGCGCAATTCCAGGTCGGCATGCGGCGGCGTGTCGATCACGACGATATCGTGATCGCGCGCCAGCGCGCGTGCCTCGCGCTTCGCACCCCAGCCGCTCGCGGTCCGGAACGACAGCCCTGTCGCGTCCTCGCCGAGGCGTTCCTCGCGCCGCTCGAACCATTCGCCGAGACTGCCCTGCGGATCGACGTCGAGCACGGCGACGGAGCGGCGTCCCGAAAGCGCCCATGCGACCGCCAGGTTCGCTGCGACGGTGGTCTTGCCCGATCCGCCCTTCTGCTGCGCCACAGTGATTATTCGTCCGGCCATATCTCAACTCCCCGCGGAAAACTGCCTTACCGAGATATAGAACGGAGGCCCCGCTCGCCAAGAAAAAGGGCCGCCCCGACGCACGGGGCGGCCCTTGTCTGTGGACGTTCGCGGGAGGCCGTCTATTCGGCCGCCTGCGGAAGGCGCTGACCGACCGGCTGAAAGTCCGGCGTCTCGAGCTCCGGCAGGACCTTGTCCATGAAGAGCTGGAGTTCTTCCAGCATGTCGTCCTTGGGCTG
>JAEPNS010000201.1:0-3835 GCA_017643325.1 Alphaproteobacteria bacterium
CTCGATCACCACGATCAGGTACGGATCCTGATCCTTGGCAGGGTGCGTCATGGACGCGGTGACGTGGACCCAGATCGGGGTCCCGTCCTTGCGGATGTAGCGCTTCTCGATGCTCAGGATATCGATGTCGCCGGCGACAAGCGCATCGCGCTGGCCGAGTTCCGCCTTGAGGTCGTCGGGATGCGTAAAGTCGCGAAACGATTGTCGGCGGAGCTCATCTTCCGGGTAGCCGACGATGTCACAATAGCGTCGGTTCACACGTAGCCAGTTGCCATCGATATCGATGTGCGCGATGCCGACCGCAGCCTGTTCGAACGTCGCACGGAAGCGTTCCTCGCTCTCCCGCACCTCTCTCGCTGCGCGCACCTGGCTCGTGATGTCGAAGGATATTCCGCCCACACCGACAACATGGTTTTCCCGGTCATAGACCGGGAACTTGGTCACACGGATCGTGAGGGGGTCGCCGTCCTTGCCCGGGACCTGGACATCCGCGGTGCGGGTCTGCCGGGTTCGCAGCACCTCCCGGTCGAAGTCGTCGACATGCGAGCCCCATTCGGTCCCGTGCGCTTCGGTAAGCGTGCGGCCCCGTACGTTCTCGTTCGGCAGCCCGTAGGTTTCCTGGTAGGCCCGGTTGACTTCGACAAGCCGGCCTTGCGGGTCCTTGAGCGACTGGTTGAACGGGCTGTTGTCCCAGAACGCGCGAAAGCGCGCCTGCTGTTCGAGAAGCGCGTGTTCCGCGCGCTTGAGGTCGTCGATATCCTCGACGGTACTGACGTAGTAGTCGGGCTCGCCCGTGCGTGTGCGGACCAGATTCACCGAAATCTTGACCCAGATAATCCGCTTGTCTTTCCGCCGATATCGCTTCTCGAGAACGTAGGAGTCGATTTCGCCGGCAATCAGCCGGCGGTTCTTCTCCTCGTTCTCCGGCATATCGTCATCGACGGTGATGTCGGCGAAACTTTTTCCGACAAGCTCCTCGCGGGTGTAGCCGGTGATCTCCAGCATCTTGTCGTTCATCCGCAGCCAGCTGCTGTCCATGCCCACATGGACCAGGCCGACCGGCGCGGAATTGAAGGTGTTCAGGAACGGCTCGGTACGGCGGGCATTTCGCGCAATGATGGCGGCCAGGACCAGCACGAGAACCACAAGCCCGGCGCACACCGCGAACAACAATACGCCGAGGCCCATTGAAACGCCTTGCATCATGTCTGCAAGCCCAGACGACAAATCTGTGCTCCCGCCCAACTTCGAAAAAGTTGATTCGTCATCTTACCATCGGTGACCGCAATTCGGGAACATCGGGTGCGCGCGGCAGGTTGCGGTAAATACGCATGCGCGCCCTTATGGGTCCGGTGCGACGAATCTGGGGGGCACATGGGCTGTGACGGGAGGAAGGGGGCCGTCAAAGGCCGTGATCTCGACCAGCGCCGTATGGGCAATCGGGCCCTGACCGAGGCGCGATGTTCCCTTGTCGAGGGTGAGCACATTGGGGTTGCCGTGCTTGTCGATGCTGCGTTCGGATCCGGGATCGGCGGGGTCGTACCACGCACCCGTCGCGAGCTGAACGACGCCCGGCCGAACCTCGTCCGTAATCCGCACGCCCGCCAGCAAGGCGCCCCGGGCGTTGAACACGCGGACCACGTCTCCATCCGACAGGCCGCGATCGGCCGCGTCGGCCGGGTGTATCCAGACCGGCTCGCGGCCCGATACCTTGGCGTCGCGGCTGACGCGCCCGTTGTCCATTTGTCCGTGGAGCCGGGTCGCCGGCTGGTTGGAGATCATGTGGAGCGGATAGTCACCGACAGCGCCGAGCCATTCGGCCGGTTCGCGCCAGACCGGATGACCCGGGCAATCCTCGTAACCGAAGGAGTCGACGGTTTCGGAGAAGACCTCGATCCTGCCGGACGGCGTAGGCAGCGCGTGCGCGTCCGGGTCGTCCCGGAATCCCTTCAGCATGACTAGTGCGGAATCGGGACGCGGGATTTCCGCCTGCCCGGCCTTCCAGAACTCGTCGTAGGAGGGCAGCGTGATCTCGTTTCGTGCGGCGTCCTGGCGCGCACGGTCATAGATATGGCGCAGCCAGTCCTCGGTCTCCCGGTCCTCGGTGAACGTCGTTTCCGTCCCCATGCGGCGTGCCAGCCCCCGGAAGATATCGAAATCGTTCTGGGCCTCGCCCAGAGGTTCGATGGCCTTGTCCATCGCCAGGATAAAGCGGTCACGCGAGGTGGCACCGATATCCTTGCGCTCAAGCGTCGTGGTCGACGGCAGGACGATGTCGGAGAACTTGGCCGTGGCGGTCCACCACGGCTCGTTGACAATGATCGTTTCCGGGCGCCGCCATGCCTCGACCAGCCGGTTGAGGTCCTGGTGGTGGTGAAACGGGTTGCCGCCGCTCCAGTAGATCAGGCGGATGTCGGGATAGGTCCGCCGCTCGCCGTCGAAGTCATATGCGCCGCCGGGATCGAGCAGCATGTCGGCGATCCGCGAGACAGGAATCCAGCTGTCGCAAGGGTTGCGGCCGATCGTCAGTGCCGGCGATGGCGCAGGGCGGCGCGGGTTGCCAACATTGCCCATGCTGCCGTAGCCGAAGCCGAAGCCCTGCCCGGGAAGGCCGATCCCGCCGAGCATGGCGGCAAGCGTCACCGTCATCCAGAACGGCTGTTCTCCGTGGTCGCCGCGCTGCAGCGACCAGTTCGTATTGATGAGAGTTCGCGAAGCGGCCATGCGGCGTGCAAGGGCACGGATTGTGTCCGCGGGGATTTCGCAGATAGCCGCCGCCCAATCGGCGTCCTTCGCCGTCCCGTCGCCTTCGCCCAGGAGATATGCCCGAAACCGGGGAAAACCGGTGCAGTACCGGTCCACGAATGCGCGGTCGACCAGATCCTCATGCTCGAGGGTGTGGGCGAGCGCCAGCATCAGGGCGACGTCGGTGTTGGGCCGGATCGCCAGCCATTCGGCTTCGAGGTGATCCGCGGCGTCGCCGCGAATCGGCGAGATGTTGACGAACGCGATCCCCGCGTCGCGTGCCGTCTTGAGATAGGTGCCTGTCGTGTGTTCGGCCGGGCCGCCGGCTGATACTTGCGCGTTCTTCAGCGGGATACCGCCGAACGCCACGAACAGTTCGGTGTTCTCGATGATGGAATCCCAGCTCGTGGCTTCGCTCATCGCTGCGCGGGCGGATCCGAGCACGTGGGGCAGGATCGCGTAGCCGGCCGCGATCGAATAGGTATGGACCTGGTCGGTGAACCCGCCGATCGTGTTCAGGAATCGCTGGAGTTGGCTCTTCGCGTGATGAAACCGGCCGGCGCTGGACCAGCCGTAGGATCCGCCGAAAATCGCATCGTTGCCGTGCTCCTGCCGCACTCGCTGCAGCTCGTCCGCGACCATGTCGAGCGCCTCGTCCCACGGCACTTCGACGAAGGGGTCGATGCCCCTGTTTCGGGGTGCGCCGCCGGCATTCCGTTCCAGCCAGCCCTTGCGAATGGACGGGCGCGCGACCCGGCTGCGGTCGTGCACGGCGTCGGGCACCGAGTGGATGATCGGTGAAGGGTCGGGGTCGGACGCGAAGGGCCGCACGCCGTGCAGGCGACCATTTTCGACGTCGGCGGTGAAGGCGCCCCAGTGGGACGAGTGGCGGATTGTACCAACAGCCATCGAACTGCTCCCTTTCGGCGACACTGGCCCGGTGCGGGCCTGCTGTCAAAGCGGTGCGGGAATCGTAATATCTGCCGACAGACCAAGGGGAGGATGAAGATATGGATGTGCGACTTGACGGCCGGACGGCTCTCATCACCGGCGCGAGCGAGGGCCTCGGCCTTGCGATGACGGAGCGGTT
>JAEPNS010000201.1:3845-6478 GCA_017643325.1 Alphaproteobacteria bacterium
TCGAATCCGGCGCAAATGTCGCGATGGTCGCGCGTGATCCGGAAAAGCTGGAGGCAGCGCGGCAACGGGTGTTGTCGAAGGCCGGAGGGAACTCTGGCAGGGTCGAGGTATTCTCCTGCGACGTGTCCATGGCAGATACGATCGAGACCGGCTGGCAACAGATCACGGACGCTTTCGGGGATATCGACATCCTCATCAACAATGCGGGCGAAACTGCGTTCGGGCCATTCAAGGACATCCCCGACGAGCGATGGCAGGCCGACCTGGACCTCAAGCTGTTCGCAGCCATCCGGCTCTGCCGGCTGGCGATGCCGGGGATGGCGGAGCGCAAGTGGGGCAGGGTCATCAATGTGCTGGCGGGAAGTGCGAAGACCCCGGGTGCGAACAGCGCCCCGACGTCGGTGTCGCGCGCGGCCGGCATGGCGCTGACGAAGGTCCTGGCAGGAGAGGGCGCGCCGGATAACATCCTGGTCAACGCGTTGCTCGTGGGCCTGATCCGGTCGGGCCAGCACGAACGCCGCCATGCGCGCGAGGCGCCGGACAAGTCTTTCGACGAGTTCTTCGAGTCACGGGCAAAGCAGATTCCCCTGGGCCGTATCGGCGAGGCCGAGGAATTCGCGAACCTCGCGTGTTTTCTTGTGTCCGATGCGGCATCCTACGTCACCGGCTGCGCCATCAACGTCGATGGCGGACGCTCGCCGGTGGTTTAGGAACCAGGCCCGCCTCGCCGATGTCCCCCTCCGACACTCGCGCGCGGATGCGCGATGTGAAACTCGCGGACGAGGCGGTTGTCGTGCAACGGGTCATGTCGGAGATTCCGTTCGACTCCGCGGCGAATGCGCGGATCGATCGCCGTGCTCGGGAACTCGTCGCTGGAGTTCGCTCGGCCCGCAGAAGGTTCGGCGGTCTCGACGGCTTTCTGGAAGAGTATCAGCTCACCACGCCGGAGGGCGTCGCGCTGATGTGCCTCGCGGAAGCGCTCCTGAGAATCCCTGACGCAGAGACCGCTGACCGTCTGATCGCCGACAAGATCGGGAGCGCTGACTGGGATGCCCATCTCGGTGGCAGCGACAGCTGGTTCGTGAACGCGTCGACCTGGGCGCTGATGCTGACGGGACGGATCGTCGATGACGAGCCGGCAGCAGGAACGTTGCCGTCATTCGGCCAGATGGTGGCAAAACTCGGCGAACCTGTCATCCGCGCGGCGGTCGGCCGGGCCATGCGCGTGCTTGGCACGCAGTTCGTGTTGGGCCGTAGGTTCGAAGAGGCGCTGGAGCGTGCGGAAGAGGATATCAAGGCCGGCTACACGCACTCCTTCGACATGCTGGGCGAGGGGGCGCGTACGGCCGAAGACGCGTCACGCTATTTCGAAAGCTATGCGCGCGCCATAGAGCGAATCGGAACCGCATCAGCCGGCGCAGGGACGCAGGTTAGCCCCGGCATCTCGGTCAAGCTTTCGGCATTGTTTCCCCGTTACGAGCACGCTCAGCGTGCGCGTGCCGTTCCGGCACTTTCAGAGCGCCTGCGCGAACTTGCATTGGCGTGCCGGGCCCACGATATCGGGTTAACGGTCGATGCAGAGGAGGCGGACCGGCTCGATCTCTCGCTCGATATTATCGAACAGGTGTTTCGCGATCGCGGCCTCGGCGACTGGGCGGGGTTCGGGCTTGCGGTACAGGCGTATCAGAAGCGTGCGCTCGATGTCGTTGAATGGGTCACGACGCTGGCGGGGGATGTCGGACGGCCGATCTCCGTGCGCCTCGTAAAGGGGGCCTACTGGGATAGCGAGATCAAATGGGCGCAGGTGCGCGGACTGCCCGGCTATCCGGTCTTCACGCGTAAGGTTTCGACCGACGCCTCCTATCTTGCCTGTGCCGCACGCCTCTTTGCGGCGGGTGACTTCGTCTACCCGATGATGGCGACCCACAACGCACACACTGTTGCCGCGGTACTTGAACTGTCGGCCGGCCGCCGCGAATTCGAGTTCCAGCGGCTTCACGGCATGGGCGAACCGCTTTATCACCAGATCGTTGGGCCGGAGCACTCCGAGAGTGTTCGGTGCCGCATCTATGCGCCGGTCGGTTCGCACGAAGACCTGTTGCCGTACCTCGTGCGCAGGCTGCTCGAAAACGGGGCGAACACGTCCTTCGTGAACCGTCTGCGTGACGATGCCGCGCCGGTCGAGGCCATCGTGGCCGATCCTGTTGCGCAGGTTCGCAAGCTCGACCGGATCCCGCACCCGAAGATTCCGCAACCGGTCGATCTCTACCAACCGGATCGAAAAAACTCACTCGGCCTGGACCTGGCCGATGGCGCAGTTGTTCAGGACCTGTATCGCGGGATGAGCGCCGCGCTCGAAACAGAGCATCGTGCCGCACCGCTGATCGGAGGGGAAACGCCGGAATCGCTGATTTCCAGGGCGGTGCCCAATCCGGCCGACACCACCCGCAGCGTCGGCACGGTTGAGGAATCCACGAGCGAGATGATCGACGCCGCCTGCCGCAAGGCGGCGTCGGGTTTCGCGGTGTGGGATCGCACACCTCCCGCTGACCGCGCCACTGTTCTGGAGTGCGCGGCTGACCTACTGGAAGCACACCGGCCGGAACTGATGGCACTCGCGATCCGGGAGGCGG
>JAEPNS010000202.1 GCA_017643325.1 Alphaproteobacteria bacterium
CATCCCGTCCGCTGCTTCCACGGTGGTGACCTTCGGACGGCCCTCGGTGAGGGTCCCGGTCTTGTCGACCACCAGCACATCTACCGCCTCGAAGGCCTCGAGCATCTCGGCGTTCTTGACCAGCACGCCCGCCTGCGCACCGCGCCCGGTCCCGACCATGATCGACATCGGCGTGGCCAGCCCGAGCGCGCAGGGGCAGGCGATGATGAGCACGGACACAGCCGCGACGAGCGCAAACGCTACCGACGGCGCCGGGCCCCAGATCGACCAGACGACGAACGCAGCCACCGCGACAAGCACCACGATCGGCACGAACCAGGCCGCGACCACGTCGACGAGGCGCTGGATCGGCGCACGGGAGCGCTGGGCTTCCGCCACCAACTGCACGATGCGCGACAGCATGGTCTCGCTGCCGACCCGCTCCGCCTCCATGACGAGGCTGCCGGTGCCGTTGAGCGTGCCCCCGATCAGCCGGTCGCCGGCGGTCTTCTCGACCGGGATCGGCTCGCCGGTGACCATCGATTCGTCGACCGCGCCACGGCCCTCGACCACCACCCCGTCCACGGGCACCTTCTCGCCCGGGCGCACGCGCAGCCGGTCACCCGCGACGACAGCATCGAGGGGGACGTCCTCCTCGCCGTCCGCACCGATCCGCCGCGCGGTTTCCGGCGCCAGATCGAGCAGAGCACGCAGCGCACCGCTGGTCCGTTCGCGCGCGCGCAATTCCAGCACCTGTCCGAGCAGCACGAGCACAACGATCACGGCCGCGGCCTCGAAATAGAGCTCCACCGCGCCGTTCGCCATGCGGAAGGCGTCCGGGAAGACGCCGGGTGCAAGCACGGCCGCGGTCGAGTAGACGAATGCCGCTCCCGTCCCCAGCGCGATGAGGGTAAACATGTTGGGGCTGCGCTGTACGATGGAGTCCCAGCCGCGCACGAAGAAGGGCCAGCCGCTCCAGAGCACGACCGGCGCGGCGAGGACAAACTGGGTCCAGCCGAACCCGGCTCCCAGCCAGGCGTGGAAGGACAGGAAGGGCAGCATGTCGCCCATCGCCATGAGGAAGAGCGGCACGGCGAACACGGCGCCGATCCACATCCGGCGGGTGAAATCGATCAGCTCGTGGTTCGGTTCGGCCTCGGCCGAGAAGGTCATCGGCTCCAGCGCCATGCCGCACTTCGGGCAGCTGCCCGGCCCGACCTGGACGATCTCGGGATGCATCGGGCAGGTGTACTCGGTGCCCTCGGGAACGTCGGCCTGCGGCCCGCCGCTGCCGTCGAGCCAGGGTTCCGGGTCGGCCGCAAAGCGTTCGCGGCAGCGGCCGGAGCAGAAATGGTAGGTCTCGCCGGCATGGTCATGGTGGTGGTCGGTCGTCGCGGGGTCGACCGTCATGCCGCAGACGGGATCGGTCACCGTGGTCATATCCGTTCACTCCCGCCCTCGGCGAACTCGTCCAGGATCGGGCAGTCGGGCCGGTCGTCGCCGTGACACTTCTCGGCGAGGTGCGCGAGCGTCGCGCGCATGCCCTTCAGCGCCTCGATCTTCTCGTCGATGTCGGCGACGCGGCGAAGCGCGATCTCCTTGACGTCGGCGCTCTTGCGCCCCTTGTCGTCGTAGAGCGCGAGCAGGACCCGGCAATCCTCGACCGAAAAGCCGAGGTCGCGGGCGCGCGCCACGAACCGCAGCATGTGGATGTCGCGCTCCACATAGTCGCGGTAGCCGTTGTCGCGGCGGCGTGCCGGCGTCACGAGGTCGATGTCCTCGTAGTAGCGGATCGTCTTCGCGGAGAGCCCCGTATGTTCCGCAGCCTGGCCGATATTCATGATGCACCCGTGTCCTTTCGTGGGGACACAGATAAGGCTTCCAGTTACTGGAAGGTCAAGGGCGCCCTAGGCGCCGTGGGCGCGGACCGGCACCGACATCTCCCCGATCCCCTCGATCCATGCGTGCATCGTGTCGCCCGGCGCGACCGGACCGACGCCTTCCGGCGTCCCGGTCATGATGATGTCGCCCGGATAGAGCGTCATGAAGGACGAGGCGTACGCGATGAGCCTGGCGCAGTCGAAAATCAGCATCTCGGTGTTGGACTTCTGCCGAATCTCGTCGTTTACCCGGATCTCGAAGTCGAGCCTGTCCGGGTTCTCGATCTCGTCCGCGGTAACGAGCCACGGCCCGAGCACCGAATAGGTGTCGATGCCCTTGCGCAGGCTGCGGTCCTCGGTGCCGCGCACCGTCATGTCGAGGCCGATCGCATAGGCCGCAACATGGGACAGGGCGTCGTCGCGCGAGATGTCCGATCCGCCGGTGCCGATCACCATCGCGAGCTCGACCTCATGGTCGTTGCGGCGGTCCGTGAACCGCAGCGCCACGCCTTCGCCCGGGCCGACCAGCGAGGAGTTGGCCTTCATGAACAGGCCGTAGGTGTCGATCGTCTTGATGTCGCGGCCCAGGTTGATCTCCGCATCGGCGCGGGATTCCTCGAGATGCTTGTGGTAGTTGACCGGCGCCCCGATGATCTTGGTCGGGTTCGCGACCGGGCTTTTCAGCGACACCGAGGCGACCGGCACCGGGTGCGAGTCGTCCGCCGCCGCCTCCAGAGCCGGCTTCAGCACGTCGAGATGCGCCACCAGCGCGTCGCCCGCCGGCACGGGCCAGCGCAGGGACGGGAGCTGATCGAGCGCGGCCGTGGCATCGAAGATGTCATCGCCACGCACCAGCCCCACCTTGTCGTCATCGTATCGGCAAATCCGCATCGCATGTTCCTCCGCGCCGCGCTACCTAGACGAACGCCGCGCCGCCGTCGACGCAAATCGACTGCCGGTCATGAAGCCCGACGCGGGCGAGGCGAGGTACAGGAGCGTCCCGGCCATGTCCTCGGGTTCCTGTTGGCGCTTGAGCGACTGGTGCCCGATGACCGCCGCGCGGCTCTGGTCGGTCCGGCCCGCATTCTCCACCTCGGTTTCGATCATGCCCGGCAGGACGGCATTGACGGTGATGTTGGCATCGCCCAACTCGCGCGCCATGCAACGGGTCATGCCGATGAGGGCCGACTTCGAGGTCACGTAATGGGTGAAGCCCGGGATGCCCAGAGGCACGGTCGACGAAGAAATATTGATGATCCGCCCGCCCCCGGCGGCGCGCATCGGGCCGGCGACGGCGGCCGCGCAGATGAAGCAGCCGGTGATGTTGACGTCCATCACCGCGCGCCACTCGGCCAGGTCGATCTCCCAGAAGGGCTGCCGCCCGAGCTTGACGAAGATCGCGGCGTTGTTGATCAGGCAGTCGATCCTGCCATGACGCTCCAGCACGGCGTCGACCATCGCCCGCACCGAGTCCGGATCGGTGACGTCGGTCCGGATCGCCAGCGCGTCGCCGCCGTCGGCCCGGATTTCGGCCGCCACGGCCTCGCCGTTCTCGCCTTCGAGTTCCGCAATGACCGGGACCGCGCCGTTGGCCGCGAAGTGTTTGGCATAGGTCCGGCCGATCCCCTGCCCGGCCCCGGTGATGACGACGACGCGCCCCTCGACGGACGATGAAACTTCGGCCATGGCTTTCCCTCCCGCGCACGAACCCCGTGGCAGGAGTTTAGCCCCTCCCGAAACGATAAGGGACTAGCTGCTCGCGGGCGTGAGCGGCGCCGTCGAGAACAGCACGCCGAAGGCCTTGCACCACACGACCACGCTTCCGAACTCGCTGACGTCCAGACCGGCCGGCACCGTGTAGTTCTGGTTGCCGATATTGCCCTTGAGGGCGCCGAGATCGACGTAGTTCTCCTCGGTCACGTCCGACGATTCGACCGGCCCGGGATGCTTCACGAAGAACAGGTGCAGGTCGGGCCCGTTGGTCACCTTCAGGTTCTCGAGGCGCACGACGTGCTGGCCGTCGGCCAACCGGTAAACGCCCGCATCGCCGCTGCCCTTGTGGATCGCGTCGGCGTCGCGGAAGGCGCCGGTACTGAGGATCACCGGCCCGGCCAACACATCGCGCGGCTCGTCCATCACCTTGTCCGGCATGCCCCGCGCGGCCTCCATGACCTCGCCCGCCATGTCGGCCTTCTTGTCAGCGGGCATCTCGGACAGCGCCTGTGATGACGGGACCCCGGGGAACTGCTCGTCGACAACCTCGTCAATGAACAGCGGCGAGACCAGGATCCAGGCCACGACTGCGCCCACGACCACGACGACCGCACCGCCGCCAAATAGAACAATACGTTTCATCTGTGACCGCCTTTGCCGACCGGATGTTCAAGACCAGACACAGGCTGGCACGCCCGTGTCGGGAAAAACACGCGACGCCCCGCACTTATTCCGTGCTGGCCCGGAACAGTCCCGGTCATCCGGCCGGCTGCAGGCGAACCAGGCTGCCGTCACTCTCGTCCGTGAGCAGGTAGATAAGGCCGTCAGGGCCCTGGCGGACGTCGCGCACGCGCCCGAACACATCCTCGAGCAGTCGGTCTTCGGACAGGACGCGCGTGCCGTCCATGTCGAGGCGCGCGAGGTACTGGAACTTCAGCGACCCGACGAGCAGATCGCCGCGCCATTGCGGGAAGGCATCGCCGGTATAGAACGCCATGCCCGAAGGCGCGATCGACGGCGTCCAGTGATGCAGGGGCGGCTCCATGCCCGGCTTGCTCGTCCCCTCGCCGATCGGGAACCCGGCATAGCTTTCGCCGAACGTCACCACCGGCCACCCGTAGTTCGCACCGGGCTTCAGCAGATTGATCTCGTCTCCGCCGCGCGGACCATGCTCGTGGACCCAGACCTCGCCGCGGGTCGGGTGAACCGTCATGCCCTGTGGGTTCCGGTGTCCGTAGGAAAAGGTCGATGCCGGCACACCGGCGCGCCCCACAAAGGGGTTGTCGTCGGGCACCGTCCCGTCGTCGTTGAGGCGGACGACAGTCCCGTTGTGGTTCGACAGGTTCTGGGCCTCATCGTCCTCGCCACGCTCGCCGATCGACACATAGAGCTTCCCGTCGGGCCCGAAGGCCATGCGGGAGCCGAAATGACGCCCGCCGGATGCGGGATTGTCCGCCACGAAGATTGTTTCGACATCCGCAAGCGCCGCGCCCTCGAGCCGCGCGCGCACGAGCGCCGTGGTCGCGCCGTCGTCGCCTGGGCGGGAGTAGGTCAGATAGACCAGGGAATTCTCGGCAAAATCCGGATGGAGAACGACGTCGAGCAACCCGCCCTGCCCCCTGGCGAAGACCTCGGGTACGCCCGCGAGTGGCCCGGTGACCCCTCCGCCGGGCGTGATCATCCGCAACGCGCCTTCGCGCTCGGTCACGAGCATCCGCCCGTCGGGCAGGAATGCAAGACCCCACGGACGATCAAGGTCGCCCGTCACGACCACCGCCTCGAACCTGTGCCCGCCGGATTCATAAACCGAGGCACTGGCCGGGGAGGCCAGCGCGGCGCCCGAAAGAAACAGGGTCAACGCGAGGCGGATGCGATGGATATTGCGGCATTCCATGCTCAGATCTCCGGTTGTTCGGCGTTGACGTGGTGATCGCGGACCGAAACCGCAAGATCGGGCGACCCGATACATCTGAAAACGGGAATATAAGAAATTTTTAATCCCGCTTTGGTAGTTGAGATTCCTATGTCTTTCTGATGCCGGGAGCAGACGCGATGGCGGCTTCAAACGGAAAAGCGGTCGAACTCTGCCTGCTGACCGAGGACGACAGCCTCGAGACCGCCGTGACGGACGGCCTCGAGAACGGCGGCCTCCGGAACAGGGTTTATCGGCTCGACAAGACCGCGTCCGCGAAAGGCGCTGTCGCCAGTTCGCACGATGCCCCGTGCCTGTTTCTGATCGACATGCGCGCACCGAACACGGATGCCCGCGTCTACCTGTCGGCCATGTCGCGCCAGCGAAATCCCGGACCGCCTATTATCGTCCTTGTGGCGGACAACGAGGAGGACACCGAGGGCCTGGACACCTACGCGCGGATCATTTGCGGCCAGATATCGCCCCAGGCTCCGGTCGACGATCTGGTCGGGCTCGTGCACAACGTACTTCCCGAGAACTGGGACATCGAACCCGGCCCAACAGGCGATTGAAGCCGCCAGACCTTCAGGCTGATACCCGTCTCCGCGAGCGCACCCCCATTACAAACGAAAGCTCGTCGCGCGGCATCTGATGGATGGCGTCACCCCTGCATGCCGAAAGGTCGCGGTCGTTCACCGCAACCCGGCAGGGGTTCCACAGGTTGTCGATCCAAATCCGCTATGAATTCTGGAGACGTTTCAGGCGACCCGGTATTCCGCCATCCAGCGCTCGACCTCGGCGGCCGGCTTCGGGCGCGCAATGTGGAAGCCTTGCAGCTGATCAGCCCCCAGACGGCGCAGACAGGTGAGCTGGGCGCCGCTTTCGATCCCTTCGGCCACAACCTGCAGCCCGAAGGAACGCCCAATCTCGATCACGGCCTTCACAAT
>JAEPNS010000203.1 GCA_017643325.1 Alphaproteobacteria bacterium
CGCGAAGGGCTTGTCGGTCATGTCGCTGCACTTCGCGATCTCGTTGGCGAGGTCGGCCGGCGTCTTCTGGGTCAGGCCGGTAATGGTGCCCAACGCGCCGGTATTGGACACCGCGGCCGCAAGCTCGGCGAAGCCGACATAGTGCATGCCGCCCTGGATGATCGGGTGCTCGATGCCGAGCAGTTCGGTGATACGTGTTTTCATGATGCCTCCAGCGCGCGGGTGCGCTCCTGCCTGAATTCGTCGGACAGCCGCGGCTCCGCGTCATGGGCCTGCATCGGCTCATGACATTCGGGACAGACCATGCGCGGCATAACCTTGTGACCACATCCCTTGTGGACGATCTCGACCGGCTGCGGGGTGTGCGCGAACCACCTGTCGCCCCACGCCTTCATGGCGACGAGCACCGGCCACAGGTCGCGTCCCATCTCGGTCAGGCGGTACTCGTAGCGCGGCGGGCGTTCGCTGTACGCCTCGCGCCGGACGACGCCCGCCGCCTCGAGACGCTTAAGGCGCTGGCTGAGCGTCGCCGGGGACGCGCCCGTGAGCGCCTGCAGCTCGTCGAACCGGCGGACCCGCAGGAACATTTCGCGCAGCAGCATCAGGCTCCACGCATCCCCGAACAGCTCGACTGCGCGGGCAATGGTGCAGATGTTGTCGGCGAGATCGGTGCGGCTCATCGTTCGGTCGCTATAGTTACTTTAATAATTGAAGTTACTATAGTGAAACGCTTCCAGCGGTCAAGACCGAAGGTTCACTCGTCCTGTCCGATCCGAACACTCGTCACCCCTGCGAAAGCAGGGGTCCATTGACTCAGGGGGTTGCCCGGTCAGGCATCGGCGTTAATGGATTCCTGCTTTCGCAGGAATGACGATTGGAGGTTGGCGCAACGCGCGCGACCTATTCCCCGCCCGCCAGCTCCAGCAGGGCACCCAGAAGCACCTGGCCGCCGGCGGTGGACCACGCTGGCGTGATCTCTTCCGCCTCGTTGTGGCTGATGCCGTCCACGCAGGGGATGAAGATCATCGAGGCCGGGGCGACGGCAGCGATGTTACACGCGTCGTGGCCCGCGCCGGAGATGATCTCGCGCGCCGCAAGGCCGCGTTCCTCCGCGGCGTTGCGCACGGCCGCGACGCAGCGCTCGTCGAAATCGATGACCTCGATATGGAAGATCTGCTCGAACGCCAGCTCGAGCCCGATATCGGCGGCAATCGCCTCGACACCCTCGCGGTAGCCCGCATCCATCGCGGCGAGCGTGTCGTCGTCCGGGTGCCGGAACTCCGATGTCATGAACACCCGGCCCGGAATCACGTTGCGCGAGTTCGGGTGGGATTCGATCAGCCCGACGGTCGCGCGGCCGTCCGGGCCATTGTCGAGCCCGATGCGGTTGACCAGCTCGACGATCCGTGCGGCCCCGAGCAGCGCGTCGCGGCGGCGTTCCATGGGGGTCGTCCCGGCGTGGGATTCCTGGCCGGTCAGCGTGATCTCGTACCAGCGCTGACCCTGGGCGCCGGTGACAATGCCGATGTCCTTGCCCTCGTCCTCGAGGATCGGCCCCTGCTCGATGTGGGCCTCCAGATAGGCGTGAAACTCCCGCCCGCCGACGGGCAGGTCCCCGGCATAGCCGATCCGCTCCAGTTCGCCACCGAGCGTGGCGCCGTCGGCATCGACCTTGGCGAGCGCCTCCTCCAGCGTGAACGCGCCGGCATAGACGCCCGAGGAGATCATCGCCGGGGCGAACCGGCTGCCCTCCTCGTTGGTCCAGCACACGACCTCGATCGGTCGTTCGGTACGGTAGCCGAGATCGTTGAGCGAACGGATCACTTCAAGCCCTACGAGCACACCGTAGACACCGTCATACTTTCCGCCGGTCGGCTGGGTATCGAGATGGCTCCCCGTCACCACCGGCGCCAGCGAATCATCCCGTCCCGCGCGCCGCGCGAAGATGTTGCCCATGGCGTCCACGGAAACGGTACAGCCCGCCGCCTCGCACCAGGACACGAACAGGTCGCGCCCCTCCTTGTCCTCGTCGGTCAGCGCGAGCCGGCGGTTGCCGCCCGCAACCCCGGGACCGATCTTCGCCATCTCCATGAGGCTGTCCCAAAGGCGGTCACCGTCGATGGACAGGTTGCGCGGTTCGCTCATCACATCCTCCGTAAACCCGTGCGCCGGCGCCGGACAGTGGCATCACGCGCGGCAGGCCGATACCATACCCGTCCTCGCCACGATTGCCAGACGCCCCCGATGCCCGAACAGACCGGCCGGCCCGTCACCCTGGCGCCCAACGCCATGGTGACCTCCCCCCATTCGCTCGCCTCCGCCGCGGGGCTCGATGTGCTGCGCGCGGGCGGATCGGCGGTGGATGCTGCGATCGCCACCAGCGCGGCGCTGGCGGTGCTCTACCCGCACATGACGACCATCGGTGGCGATGCGTTCTGGCTGATCCACGAGGCCGGGACCGGGAAGATCCGCTACCTGTCCGGCGGGGGGCGTGCCGTCGCGGGCGGAAACCTCGACGCGATGGCCGCGCGGGGGCACGACACCATCCCGATCCGGGGCATCGTCCCGGCCACGCTGACGGTGCCCGGCGCTTTGGCAAGCTGGGTCGAGGCCCACGACAGCTACGGAAAACTGCCGATGGCGCGGCTTCTCGAAAGCGCCATCGGTTACGCGCGGGACGGTTTCCCGGTCACCGATCGCCTCGCGTTCAACATCGGTGCGAACCGCGACTTCCTCGCCGGGACCGCGGAGACCGCCGCCATCCTGCTCCCGGGCGGCGAGGTGCCGGCGCCGGGCAGCCGGATCGTGAACCCGGACCTCGCGCGCACGCTCGAGGCCTTTGCGGCGAACGGCTTTGACGGGTTTTACCGCGGCGAGGTCGCGCAGGAACTGGTCCGCGCCTCCGACGCGCTGGGCGGCCTTTTCACGCTCGACGATCTCGCCAGCGCGTCCGCCAGCTGGGGCGAACCGATCTCGACGACCTACCGGGGCGTGACCGTCTACAACACGCCGCCGCCGACCCAGGGCCTGACGACGCTGCAGATGCTGAACCTGGTCGAAGGATTCGACCTGCCGGGCATGGAGTTTCTCGGGCCCGACCATATCCACGCCATGGTCGAGGCGAAGCAGTTCGCCTTCCACGACCGGGACCTGCACCTGGCCGACCCGGCGTTCGCGGACGTGCCGCTCGACCGGCTGCTGTCGAAGGACTACGCGGCCGAGCGCGCCGGGCTGATCGACATGTCCCGCGCCACACCGTGGGACGCGGTCCCGTCATATGGCACGCTCGACGGCGACACCGTCTTCATGTCCGTCGCCGACAGCGACGGCAACGCCGTCGCGCTGATCCAGAGCCTGTACGCGGCCTTCGGGTCCGGCGTCGTTGCGGGCAACACGGGCGTGATGCTCCAGAACCGGGGCTCGTATTTCTCCCTCGACCCGGATCACCCGAACCGGCTGGAGCCGGGCAAGGTGCCGGCGCATACCCTGATTGCCTCGATGGCGAAGCGCAACGACCGGCTCTGGTCGGTCCTCGGCTGCCAGGGCGCAGACGGGCAGCCGCAGATCCAGTTCCAGCTCTATGTGGACATGATCGACTTCGGTCTGAACATCCAGGAGGCGCTGGAGACACCGCGCTTCCTGTCGGGACGTATCTCGCTCAACGAGCCGCGTGACGAGCTGCACGTGGAGGGGCGGATGCCCGAGGCGACGGTGGCGGCGCTGGCCGACCGCGGCCACAGGATGGATGTCTGGCCGGCCTGGAACAACCGCGCCGGCCATGCCAGCGGCATTGTGTTCGAACACGCGAACGGAGTTCTCTGCGGCGGTGCCGACCCCCGCAGCGACGGGGCCGCGCTGGGGTTTTGAACACCTCACCCTTGTAATGCCCGGACTTGATCTGGGCATCTTTGTCAGACTGAGCCCTCATCCTGAGCTTGACGAAGGACGAGGGCGACAACCTCATCCTTCGACAGGCTCAGCATGAGGTTGTTTCGGGATTCCGCAGGCGACAATTTGAGGGTCAGGGCCGGTTCAGTTCCGGCTTCTCCCAGCTGAACACCCGGCGGCCGCCCTTGTAGCCGGCGAGCGGCTGGGCGTTGATCGCCACGGCCTCGTCCGGCGCGGTCGCGTTCCAGATCACGAAGTCGGCCTTGTCGCCCACCGAGAGCCCGTCCGTCTTCCGGCCGATCAGCTTGCCCGGCATCGTCGTGATCATCGCGAAGGTGTCCATCAGCTCGTCGGCCGTCCCGCGCTGGAGCACGTTGGCGTACATGTTGGCGATACGCATCAGCGAGCCGTCACCGAACGGCGTGAACGGGTTGAGGATTTTGTTGGTCGACAGGCAGCAGTTGGCGCCGCAGTTGACCAGCGCGTTGGCGTCGGCCACGCCGCGCATCACCGAATGGTCCTGGTGGCGGCCGACCGTGAAAAGGTCCGTCGCCGGCAACACCGTGACCGTGACCCCGGTGTCCGCGAGCAGCTTGCCGAGGTCGGCCAGCTTGTCCGGCGGCATGGTCGAGTATTTCGACCCGTGCCCGACCGCCACGCGCCCGCCCCAGCCGATCTTGTCGGTCAGTTCGCACACCTGGTAGATGCTGAGTTCGTCGTGGTTGCCGCCGACATCGAGGTGAATATCCACGTCCACGTCGTATTCCTTCGCCAGCTCGAAGATGCGGTCGATCTGGGCGGCCGGGTTCTCGTCGTAGGCGGGCGCACCGCCGATGGCGGGCGCACCGCGCTCCAGCCCCTCGACAAGGTTTTTGTCGCCGTCGGGTACGCCGGTCCAGCCCTCCTGCAGGAACACGCACAGCTCAAGGTCGATGCCCCAGGCATAGTCCTTCGCGAGCTGCTCGAGCGCATCAAAGCTCTTCATCCCGACATTGGGGTCCAGCTCCACATGGGTGCGCATATGGGTGACACCGGCGACGAGAGAGGTTTCCAGCGAGGCCTTCGCGCGTTCGTAGACATCCTGGACCGTGAAGCCCGGCTTCACGGCGGACACCCGCTTCATGTGGTCCGTGCCCCGGTTCGGCGACGGCTCGGACCGGTCAAGGATGCGCGACTTGTCGAGGTGGATATGGGTCTCGATCAGGCCGGGCGACACGAGCCCCCCGCCGGCGTCGATGCTTTCACCTTCCGCCGCGAGGCCGGCACCGACCGCCGCGATCCTGCCGTCCTCGATGCCGATTTCCTGTTCGGGCGCGTCCTTCGGCAGGTTTGCCAGGCGCGCGTTGCGGACCACAAGGTCGAATGCCATCTCTTATCTCCCCGTTACGTGACGGGCCAGCTTGGCGGGTTTGCGTACGAAACAAAAGAGCGCGGAGGGATTTACCGGGGCGCCTCGTCGCGGTTTTCCGGACCGTAGTCGCGAACCACCTCCGCCACACGGAGCCGGTAGTCGGCGAAGATGCCGCCACGGCCCTTCGCCTGTGCGATGCGGTGCTCGGCATGCTCGCGCCAGGCTTTCACGGCCGCCTCGTCGCGGAAAAAGGACAGGGCGAGGTACTTTCCCGGCTCGTAGATGCTCTCGAACCGCTCGACCGAGATGAAGCCATCGATCCTGTCCAGTTCGGCGCGCAGTTCGTGGGCCAGACCGAGATAGTCATCGACGCGGCCCTCGGCCGGCCAGACCTCGAAGATGACCGCGATCACGACCGCGGCACCCCGCGGTTGCGCGGCCAGTCGTCGAGCTGCCGGCGCAGTTCCATGCGCGCGATCTGGCGGCGGTGGACCTCGTCGGGGCCGTCAAACAGCCGCATCGCGCGGGTACGCGCGTACATCGCCGCGAGCGGGAAGTCGTCCGCCATGCCGCCGCCGCCGTGGAGCTGCAGCGCCCGGTCGATCACGCCGAGCGCCATGTTAGGCGCGGCGACCTTGATCATCGCGATCTCCTGCCGGGCCTCCTTGTTGCCGGCCGTATCCATCATCCAGGCCGCCTTCATCACCAGAAGGCGGCACATCTCGATCTCGATGCGCGACTGGGCGATGCGCTCCTCGGTGATGCCGCGCTCGGCGAGCAGCTTGCCCCAGGTCTCGCGCTCGGCCGCGCGTTTGCACATGGCCTCCAGCGCCCGCTCGGCGACGCCGATCACCCGCATGCAGTGGTGGATGCGGCCTGGGCCGAGACGGCCCTGGGCGATCTCGAACCCCCGGCCCTCACCCAGGAGCAGGTTCTCTGCAGGCACGCGCACGTCATTGAATTCCACCTCCGCGTGGCCGTGGGGCGCATCGTCGTAGCCCATAACATTGAGCATGCGGGTTATGTTGACGCCCGGCGTCTCGGTCGGCACGAGGATCTGGGACTGCTGGACATACCTGTCGGCGGACGGGTCGGTCTTTCCCATCACGATCATGATCTTGCAGCGGGGATTGCCGGCGTT
>JAEPNS010000204.1:0-263 GCA_017643325.1 Alphaproteobacteria bacterium
CGATCGCACGGACCCGCCCGCGAGCGCGGGCGGCGGCACGATCGACCATGTCTGCTTCAACTGCGACGGGCTGGTCGAGTTCACCCGGCGGCTCGACGACAACGGCGTGACATACTCCGAGCGCCGGGCACACGATTCCTCGCTCTACCAGATCTTCACCCGCGAGCCGATCAACGGCATCAAGGTGGAGCTTAACTTCCCGATCGAGGAAGCCATCGCGGCCGGGCGCACGCCGGGCTGGACGAGCACGGGCGCAGCCGCCT
>JAEPNS010000204.1:273-6370 GCA_017643325.1 Alphaproteobacteria bacterium
GGGCCCCGCCGTGGGCATTCCGGCCCGGCGTACCTGGTTGCCCTGTTGGTGTAGTTGGTGGGGGGTCTCGGGGGCGGCGTCGACGACCGACGGGTGCCATCCGGGCTTGCCCGGATCGGGCCCGCCGACGACCGCAAGCATCAGCGCGTCCGGATCGTCGCACGCGCAGCGGAAGCCGCGATAGATTCCGACCGGCACGTTGACGACGTCGCCGACGTCGAGCGTGACCGATTCCTCCTCGTCCCCCTTCATCCAGTAGATTTCCCACTGGCCGCGCATGGGAATGAAGACCTCCTCGGTCTCGTGCATGTGCAGGGCCGCGCCGCGGCCGTTTTCCGCGCGGATGTAGCCGACGCTGAACCCGTGCGCCGGGGCCGAGATCAGCGGCTCCAGCGCCGGGTCGTCGACATTCTCGGTCACGTTCAGGCCGATGATGTTGATATTCTCGCGCTCGTGGGCGGGGATGCGCTGGTCTAGAAATGCCAGCCGCGAGCCCTTCATCTCGGACGCCCGCGACACGTGGTTCGCCAGCATCTCCTCGCGCGTGATGACAGGTTCGGACATTCCGGTTCCTCCTTGTCTGCGCCTAGCGGCCCTTGGCCGCCAATTCGACCCGCTTCGAGTAGCGCGGGTCACCGCGCTTGATCTCGCCCAGCAGGTTCGAGGCCTTCAGCAGCAGCACGTCGTTGGTGCCGTCCGAATGGACGAAGCTCAGCCCGTCGCGGAGTAGCTTCTCGATCGGGTTCTTCTTCATGTAGCCCGTCGCGGCCCAGAGCTCGAACGCCTCCATCAGCACCTTCACGGAGTTTTCGGCCGCGTTCACCTTGCAGAGCGACGCGGCCACCGCGTCCGGGCTTCCTTCGTTGGCGGTCCAGCCCGAGTACCAGAGGTAGAAGCGCGCGGATTCGATCAACATGCGCATTCGGGCCAGGCGCTGGGCCTGGATCTGGTGCTCGAAGATCGGCTTGCCACCCTGCACGCGCTGCCGCGCATACTGGAGAGTCACGTCGTAGGCACGCTGCGCCACACCGAGCACCGTCGAGCCGGCCTGGATGTTCGAGCCGAAGCGCGTCAGCAGCGCGCCAAGCTCGCCGAGCGCGCCGTTGGGCGTGCCGAGCACGTCCGCCTCCGGAATCTCGACATTGTCGAAGACCATCGTGCCGTTGGCCACATTGCGCTGGCCGAGCTTGTCCCAGATCTCCGTCACCTCGTAGCCGGGGGTATCGGAGGTCAGCAGGAAGCCGGTCATGCTCTTGAGCGGCGGCTTGCGCATATCCGTGCGCGCCATGACGTAGACCACCTTCGCAAGGCCACCGTTTGAGATGTAGCGCTTCTCGCCGTTCAGGATCCACTTGTCGCCCTTTTTCTTGGCGGTCATGCGGACACCGCCGTCGGGCTTGTTGTAGGGCAGGATCGAATCACTGCCCGACAGCGGTTCGGTCGCCGCCGCCGCAAGCAGGCATTCCGGATCGTCCATCACCCGGGGCAACCACTTCTTGCGCTGACGCGCGGTCGTCAGATGGCTGATCATTGTCATGATCTTCCAGGTCTGGTCGAACGCCACGGCGATGCCGAGGTCGCCATAGGCCATGTTCTCGCCCACCATCGACAGCGTCATGACGTCGGCGCCGCCGCCGCCATATTCCTTCGGCACGGAAAGGGTGCGCAGGCCAAGCTTGTCGGCCTTGCGGATGATCTCCCAGTTGAACGAGTGGGCCGGGTCCGGCTCGCGGTCGCCTTCCTCGGCGACGGGGATCATCTCCTCGATGGCGAACTTGCGCGCCTTGTCGCGCAACGCCTCCTGTCTCTTGGTCAGGGCAAAATCGACCATGTGCGTTCTCCGTAGTTTTCTGGCGTTCTTTTCGTGGTCAGTCGTCGTAGGTCAGTGCGCCGCGGCCCAGAAGGGTTTCGGCCTGGAGGTCTTCGAACAGCTCCTCCACCTGGGTGAAATGCACCCGTTTGCCGACAGCGGGTTTCACGAGCCCCTTCGCCATGACCTCCATGGTTTCCATCAGCTCGGTGCGAGTCGAATGGCGCGAGCCGGTCACGGTTTTCTCGGTGATCAGGAGGTCGATCGGGTTCACCTCGACATTTCCGGGCTTGGCGCCGATCACGACCGCGCGCCCGCCCGTCCCGAGAGCGTCGATACATGCACCGAACGTCTCGGGCGCGCCAACATAGTCGACCGCCGCGTCAACGCCCTTGCCGTCCGTCAGTGCCCTGGCCGCTTCCGCGACATCGTCGACGGCGCGCACATTGATCACCTCATCCGCGCCCCATTGCCTGGCGAAATCCAGTTTCTCGTCCGAGATGTCGGCTGCGATGACCCGCGCCCCGAAGGCCTTGGCAACCTGGATCCCGTGCACGCCGACACCGCCGGCCGCCCCGACCAGCAGAACGTCGTCATGGGGCGATATTCGCGCGCGCTCGCGCATGCAGTGCCAGTTGGTGTTGACCGCGTCAGCGGCCATGGCCGCTCCTTCATAGTCGAGACCATCGGGGATCGGCAGGAAGTTGCCTGCCGGCAGACAGACATAGTCCGCATAGCCGCCGTCGACATGCACGCCGACGTAACCGCCGTGGTTCTCGCACAGGGTCTCGCGTCCGCCGTGACACCAGCGACAATGGCCACAGTTGAGATAGAAGTACACCGCACAGCGGTCGCCCGGCTTGACGTTGGTGACACCCTCGCCGACAGCGACGATGTCGCCGCCGAGTTCATGGCCCATCACCCGGGGCGCCTCGCCCCCGAACACGCCGGTGCGCATGGTGACCAGCGTCAGACCGACCCCCGCGGCGCGCACCTTCATGACCGCTTCGCCGGGTCCGGGTTCCGGATCGGGCCGCTCCTCCATGGTGAAGGGCTGACCCCATTCCTTGACGACCATCGCGCGCATGGTTCCCCCCGATGTCGCGGTTTCGTGCAAACTGGCGGGCCTTCGAGACGGGCCCGGTTGCCGAAAAGCTATCAGGTTTCAGCCACGCGTGAACAGCGGCACGAAACCGCGTTCAGATATGTGAAGATGGACTGGGAAACCCCGCTCAGTCGTCGCGGTGGGTCTTCTCCATGCGCTCGTGGCGCTCCTGCGCCTCGATGCTCAGAGTCGCGATCGGGCGGGCGATCAGGCGGCGGACGGCGATCGGCTCACCGGTGTCCTCGCAGTACCCGTACTCGCCGGTCTCGATCCGGCGCAGCGCGGCGTCGATCTTGGAGATCAGCTTTCGCTCGCGGTCGCGGGTGCGCAGTTCGAGCGATCGCTCGCTCTCCAGCGACGCCCGGTCGGCGATATCCGCTTCCTGCCCGCTCGTCGTCTGCATGTTCTCGAGCGTCTGCCCGGACTCGCGAAGCAGCTCGTTCTTCCACTCCATGAGGCGCTGACGGAAAAACTCTTCCATCATCGGGTTCATGAAGTCTTCATCATCGTTCGGTACGTAGTCCGGAGACAGCATGTTCGATGCCATTCGTTCGTTCCCCTGATCCCTGATCCCGTATCCCTTTTCGGGAGTAATTTGGGCGCGGAATATATGCATCCGGCGTTGACGCCGCAAGCACGATCGCGTGACGAACCTCACCGCCCAGCGCGCCGCCAAATTATTGATTTATCAACAACATCCGCGGTGCAGAAATACCGCATCCGCTCGGGACGTCAGATCATCGACAGCTTGGCGAGTTCGACCTTCGCGCGGAGTTCGATTTCGTCAATGATTGCCGCGAGTCGCGGCTCCACGCCCTCGCGCCGGCGCGCTTCCAGCCGCGCGACGATCGAGTCCAGCGTGCCCCGCGACAGACCGCCGGTCAGGATCCCGACACGGATCTGGTCGAGGCGATCCAGCAGGTCTTCGGCCCGCTCGATCTCGGCCTTGGGGCCGCCCCGAGTCGCATCGCCACCGCCCTGCAGCGCAAGCAGCGCCTCGACGGAGCCGATCTGGGTCGTGCCCGCAACTGCCGCACCTTTGGACTCGGCCGTTTTGCCCATGTGCGCGGCAAATTCGCCCGAAGCCGGTGCGTCACCGCCGCTCGCGCGCCGGCGCGCGTTCGCCGCCCTCAGATTGCTCGGTCCACCGACCTTCATCCGTTTACACCGCTGAAATAATTGCGTACACGGCGGAGGGTGCCGAAACTCGGTTAATGCCCGGTTAAAGAGCACCGGATTTTGCGCGAAACGCGTGGGACTTAGACGACGGTCAGGGCAGGCCTGGGATGCGCCAGCGCGTGAGCGATCGCCGCGCGGATGGCGTGGTCCGTGTAGGGCTTGCCGATGACGAGATCGGGCTCCATGTCGGCCCCCGTCAGCGCCTCGCCCGGGAAGGCCGTGACAAATATGACCGCGCAGTCGTGTCGTTCCCGGATTGCGTTGAAAACGTCCGCGCCCGTCTTGTCGCCCTCGAGCGAGAAGTCCAGGAGCACGACGTCGGGCCGACATTCGAGGATTTTCTCGATCGCCGGTTCGGCCTTCGTCTCCACCGCCTGGACCTCAATTCCGAGTTCCTCTGCGATCTGCTCAAGGTCCGAGGCGATCAGCGGATCGTCCTCGACAATGACGAGGTTGCCGCTCGCTCGCGACGCGTATTTTTTCCGGCCCTCTTGGAGGAGGCCGGGCACATCGGACTCCGCGCAGTCCAGAATCCTGCAAATCTCGTCCGTCGAAAATCCCATGACGTCGTTGAGGAGGAGCACGGACTGCGCATCGTCGGGCGGTGCGCCGGTGCCCGCGAGGACGGCGGCATCGGAAAAGGGTTTGGCGCTGCCATCGTGCGCAACGTCTCTCCAGCGGACAATCATCTCGCGGAGTGCCCCGGCGCGATCGTTCTTCTCATCCGCCGCAGACATTGCCGACGCGGCGCGCTCGATTTCGTCGCCGAACACCTGTTCGCCAAGCACCAGACGCGCGAACTGCCGCATTTGCGTGGATGGTTCAGCCATGATCAGCGGCCTTTCTCAGGTACCCGTTGGCACAAAACGCTGGTTCCAGCGAAACTGTTCCCCTCAAAACAAACACCTAAAATACCTAGTCTGGAGGCACAGCGCCATCACCTGTTTCGTCGGCCTTTCCCGCCTCTATCATGACCTCACATGTACCGCCGGGACCTTCGGGAAACCAAAGCTTTCCGCCGAGCGTGCCGGCAAGGCGGCTGACGAGCGATAGTCCGGACTTCGAACCAACGCTGAAGCCGTCGGGAAAGCCCGCGCCAGGGTCCGAAACCGTGAGACGATACACATCGCCGTCGCGTCGAAACGTGACATCAACGTCGCCCGGGCCGTTCTGCAGGCCGTGTTTGCAGGCATTGATCACCAATTCGCTCATCACCAGGACCAGCGTCGTCGCCTTGTCGTTCGGGACGTCCCAGTCGTCCTCGACGTTGACCCGGACCCGGAGATCGTCATCCCCGATCTGCTCCAACGACTCGGCCGTAGATGTCAGTAGCGCCTTCGCTGAAAGCGTATCGTAGTTCCCGAGCTTGTACATAAACTCGTACGTCCGGCCGATGGCGAGCAAACGCTGGATCGCAACATCGACAAGCGCGCGAAACTCTTCGTTCTCCGACTCCCGCGCCTGGCGTCTCAGCAGGACTGTCTGGACCTGGATGTTGTTCTTCACCCGGTGCTGCAGCTCGCGAAGCAACAGGTCCCGCTCGCTGACGGCCCTTTCGAGACGCTGCTGGGCCAGCGCCCGGTCACGCACTTCGGCACGCAGTTGCTGCACGGTATCGGTCAGCGCCGCGAACTCGCTTTTCTCGCTCTGTTCCATGTGGATGCCGAGAAGAGGTTCACCGTCATGTCCGGAGAGACGCCTGCAGGATACCTGGTACCGTCCCGTGACGCGACCGGCAAGGACGAGCGAGGCCGGCAGCGATGAGCCTGTCCGAACGCCACGGTCGAGCATTCGCTCCACTGCATCAGGCTCTGCGCCTATAAAGGTCACGAGGTTCGTTTCGTCGCCATCCGGCGGATCGAATTTCTGCCATGCCGGACCGTTTGCCGCGACCACGCGACCGTCGCGGGCGACGATGAATACAGGATCAGGGAAGAGGTCGATGACCTCCCCGGCAATCGGATGAGGGCCGGTCATGACCCTGCGTAATATTCCCTCGAGTT
>JAEPNS010000205.1 GCA_017643325.1 Alphaproteobacteria bacterium
ACGACCCGTGGTGTCGCCACGGCGCGCGCCACGGCGGGCCATTGCCGGCCGAACGAGAGCACCAGCATCATGAACGCCATTGACCAGATGAACCGATGCGCGACGATTTCTGCGGCAGGCAGGGGGCCGAGTGCCTTGAAGTAGAGCGGCGTGAGGCCCCAGATCAGGAATCCGCTGATGCCAAACGCCAGCCCTGCCGTTTCCTCCCGCGTGAACTCGCGGCGTGGTGTGGATATTCGGGTTTCGGGCAAGTCCGGGCTCCGCAAAGGGCCAAATGAAAACGGGCCGCACGAGGCGGCCCGTCGACAATAGCTTATGGCGGTCCGTCAGGCAGCTTCGCGAGCGACACCTTTTTCCTCGAAGAGCTGCTCCAGCTCGCCGGTCTCGAACATCTCGCGGACGATGTCGCAGCCGCCAACGAACTCGCCCTTTACATAAAGCTGCGGCACGGTCGGCCAGTTCGTGAACTCCTTGATGCCCTGGCGGATTTCCGGGTCGACCAACACGTCGGCGCTGCCGAACTTCACGCCCATGTGGTTCAGGATCTGGACCACGGCGGCGGAAAAGCCGCACTGCGGGAAGACGGGCGTGCCCTTCATGAACAGCATCACCTCGTTGCTGTCGATGTCGGACTTGATGCGTTCGTTGACGGGATTGTCGCTCATGTGGAACTCCGTTGCGAAGGGTCAGCCGGCGTCGGGCACGGACGTCTGCAGCGCGAGCGCGTGCAGTTCCCCGCCCATCCGGCCCTGCAGGGCCTCGTACACCATCTGGTGCTGCTGGACCCGGGATTTGCCCTCGAAAGCAGATGACACGACATGCGCAAGGTAATGATCGCCATCACCTCGCAAATCGTCGATGCGAACGTCCGCGTCGGGCATCGCGTCCTTTATGAGACGCTCGATCTCGCTCGCGGCCATCGGCATGTCAGAAGCTCCCCGGGGCTTGTTGCGGGCCCCGCCTAGCGGGACGCCATGTATTCCGGAAGCCAGCGCTCGTGGGCCTCGCGCAGGCTCGCGACGGATATAGGTCCCGCTCCGGGGAGTGTCAACGCAGCGCCCCCGACGCGGCCGATACGGTTCACCGGCACGCCTGCGGCTTTCGCAGCGGCCTCAAGGCCGTCCGGATCACCCGTTGTGACCACATAGCGGGCCTGGTCCTCGCCGAACAGCCATGCGTGCACGGGGATTGCCGGGTCATGGTCGATCTCGGCACCGGTGTGGCCCGCGATCGCCATCTCGGCGAGCGCCACAGCCAGGCCGCCGTCGCTGACGTCATGGCACGCGGAGATGCGGCCCGACAGGATCCCTGCGCGCACGAAATCGCCGTTCCGCCGTTCGAGGTCGAGGTCCACCGGTGGCGGCGCGCCCGCGCTGCCGCCCGCCATGTCGCGCTGGTAGATCGAGCAGCCGAGCCAGCCGGTGGTCTCGCCGACGACAAATACCGCCTCGCCGTCGTCGCCGAACGCGGCGGACGCCCGTGTGGTGACATCGTCGAGCAGCCCGACGCACCCGATCACCGGGGTCGGCAGGATCGCCGCGCCGTTGGTCTCGTTGTAGAGCGACACGTTCCCCGACACGACGGGGCTGTCGAGGGCGGTGCAGGCCGCGCCCATCCCCTGCACGGCGCCGACGAGCTGGCCCATGATCTCGGGGCGTTCGGGATTGCCGAAATTCAGGTTGTTCGTGACGGCGAGCGGCGTCGCGCCGGTGGCTGTCACGTTCCGCCAGGCTTCGGCGACCGCCTGCTTGCCGCCCTCGACCGGGTTTGCCTCCACATAGCGTGGCGTGCAGTCGGTCGATATCGCAAGAGCCTTGCCGGTGCCGTGAACGCGCACCAGTGCCGCGTCGCCGCCGGGCCGTCCGACCGTATCGCCCATGACCATGTGGTCGTACTGCTCCCAGATCCAGCGCCGCGAGCACAAGTCGGGGCTTTCGATCAATGTCAGCAGGGCTGCGCCCGGGTCCATCGGCGCGGGGACAGCGTCGGGCGAGACCACTTCGCGCGGGGGCGTCGCGGTCCAGGGACGCTCGTATTCAGGCGCGGCGGCGACCAGCGGCGGGACGGGGATATCCGCAGCCACCTCGCCCTCCCACATGAGAACAAGCCGCTCGCTGTCGTTGGTCTCACCGATGACCGCGAAGTCGAGTTCCCACTTCTCGAAGATGGCGCGGGCCTCGTCCTCGCGGCCGGGCTTCAGCACCATCAGCATGCGTTCCTGGCTTTCGGACAGCATCAGTTCAAAGGGCTGCATCCCCGTCTCTCGCATCGGCACATCATCGAGCGTCAGCGTGATCCCGACCTCGCCCTTGCTCGCCATCTCGACCGACGACGAGGTCAGGCCGGCCGCGCCCATATCCTGGATCGCCACGATCGCGTCGGTCGCCATCAGTTCGAGACAGGCTTCGAGCAGCAGTTTTTCCGTGAATGGATCGCCGACCTGCACCGTGGGGCGCTTCTCGGCCGAGTCGTCATCGAACTCGGCCGACGCCATGGTCGCGCCGTGAATACCGTCACGCCCGGTCTTGGAGCCGACATAGACCACAGGCAGCCCGGTGCCCGCCGCGGCGGAGTAGAAGATCTTGTCGGTGTTCGCGATTCCGACCGTCATCGCGTTGACCAGGATGTTGCCGTTGTAGGCGGGATCGAAATTGACCTCGCCGCCGACGGTGGGAACGCCGATGCAGTTGCCGTAGCCGCCGATCCCCGCGACGACTCCGTCCACCAGGTGCCGCGTCTTGGGATGGTCGGGTGAGCCGAAGCGCAGTGCGTTCATGTTCGCAACCGGGCGCGCGCCCATGGTGAAGACGTCGCGCAGGATGCCGCCCACTCCCGTTGCGGCGCCCTGGTAAGGCTCGATGAAACTCGGATGGTTGTGGCTCTCGATCTTGAAGATCGCGGCCAGCCCGTCGCCGATGTCGATCACGCCAGCGTTCTCACCGGGGCCCTGAATCACCTGCGGCCCCTCGGTCGGAAGCGTCTTCAGCCAAAACTTGGACGACTTGTAAGAGCAATGCTCCGACCACATCACAGAGAAGATCGACAATTCAGTGAAGTTCGGCGCGCGGCCCATGATGTCGAGAATCGTGTCGTACTCGTCCTCGCTCAGGCCCATCAGGTCGTCGGGGCGGGTGGCGGTCTGGCTCATGCTGCCACCGCCTCGGCGAGCGATGCGAACATCGGTGCACCGTCGGTGCCGCCGAGCAGTGCCTCGGCCAGTCGTTCGGGGTGGGGCATCATACCAAGCACGTTGCCGCCCGCGTTCAGCACGCCGGCGATATTCGCGAGCGATCCGTTGGGGTTGGAGTCTTCGGACAGGCTTCCGTCCGGCGCGCAGTAGCGGAAGGCGACCTGCCGGTTGTCTTCCAGTGCTTTCAGCGTGTCGGGGTCCGTGAAGTAATTGCCGTCATGATGTGCGACCGGGATGCGGATCACTTGGCCCTCGCGGTAGTGCCGCGTGAAGACCGTGTCCGCCCGTTCGACGCGCAGGTCCACGTCACGGCACACGAACTTCAAGCTGGCATTTCGCATCAGCACGCCCGGCAGCAGGCCGCATTCGGTCAGGACCTGGAAGCCGTTGCAGATGCCGAGTGTTGGCGTCCCGGCGTTCGCGCGGGCCACGACCTCGCGCATGACGGGGCTGTTCGCCGCCATCGCGCCAGAACGCAGATAGTCGCCATAGGAGAATCCACCCGGTACCACGATCAGGTCGACGTCAGGCAATTCGCTGTCGCCGTGCCAGACCATGTACGGCGCACGGCCCATCGCGGCCTCCAGCGAGACGGCGACATCGCGGTCGCAATTCGATCCGGGAAAGACGATGACAGCGGCGGACATGGCAGGTTCCTCTCCCTGCTATACACAGACTGGTTGAGTCGCAAATTGTGGGTAATTCAGCTTAACCATAGCCGTTACCGGGGCCGGATCAGGCCGGGTCATAGCCGAACTCGGCGACAAACGGTTCGAGCAGGGGCAGCGCAGGGGCCAGCAGCTCCTTGTACTTTCGCCAGCGGGCGACGGCGCGCGTGTCCACCGGTTCCGATACCCGCGCATAGCTTGGCGTGGAGATATGGCGGCCGGTCTGCGAGTGCGGCTCCTCCAGCAGCCGGTCGTTCCAGGCGAAGCCAAGGAAGTCGACGATGTTTCTTAATGTCGTGCGCGGGTCGTGCACCAGATCTTCGTACCGGTAGGAATGCATCTCCAGGGGCAGGCAGTCCCGGTAGGCTCGCCAGAGCGTCATCGTCGCGGCATAGGCGCGCGCCGTCTCCTCGATATCGCCGAAGCGGGTGGTGACACGGTTGGGTATGAAATCGGTCGTATAGCAACTGACGCAAACATCACGCGGATCGCGCAGAGCAACAAGGATCTTCGCGCCCGGAAACGCCCGCGCGATCAGGCCGAGGTGGTCCGTGTTCAAAGGATGTTTATCGATGACATGGCGTCCCGCGACAGTTTCATTGTGATGCCGCGACAGGTAGTCCCAATAGGCGGATCGCAGCCTGCCCACTTCGTCCGGGCCGAGACGCCACAAAGCATCCGGGTAGCTCTCCTCGTTGCCCGAGATTTCTTTGAGGGTTTCGCGCATGTGATTGACCATCGTCAGCTCGGGCGTGGCCGTGATCTCTTCGTGCGCATCGAGCATGCGCTCGACGAGCGTCGTTCCCGAACGTGGAAACCCGACCAGAAAACTCGGCGTGCCCAGCCCGTCGTCGGGCAACTGTTCTTGCCAGTTCCGGATTTCGCTGGTCTTCACGTTGTTCGCGAATGCGGCCGCAAGGCGTTCCTGCGTATCGCGGTGCCAGGAGGATGTCCGGGTTCGGCTGCGCCACGTTTTCGCGCGTGCGCGATGGGCTTCGCCGAATGCATCGATCGCCTCACTCATCCGATCCAGCTCCTCGGCAATATGGCCTCGTTCGAATTGCAGTGACGCGCGCAGAGCGGCGTCCGTCGCCGGTCGCAAGACGCGGTCGACGGACGAGAGAGCGGCGAGAGGGTCGCCTGCGCGGCGCAGCAGCCTGGCGATCACCAGGTTGGCGCGCGGCTCGTCAGGGTCGAGTGCGACGGCCCTGTCCGCCCATTCGCGCGCGTCGTCCAGGCGCGATACGCGTTCGAAAAGTCCTGCCAACTGCGCGGCTGCGCCCGCACTGTCCGGCGCGATTTCGACTGCGCGTCGACCGTGCACGAGTGCCGCATCGATATCGCCGGTGATCCGGCAGGTGTATACCAGCTGGCCGAGCGCCTCGAGATTGTCCGGTTCCAGCTGGACGATCCTTTCCAGCGCAGGACGTGCACGCACATATTGGCCGCTTCGGCTCAGCGCAAGCGCCGCGAGCTGGAGATAGTCGGTCGACCGTGGATTGTCGTTGACCAGAGGCAGCAGAAGTTCGATGGCCCCGTTAAAGTCTTCAAGCCCGATCAGAGCGGCGGCAAGGTTCCGCTGTGCGAGTGCGAAATCAGGTGCCGATTCCATTGCATGTTCGAGCGGTCCGCGCGCCGCGGCCGGGTCCCCGGCATCGAGATGGGCGGTGCCGAGCTGGCACAGGAGCTTGGGATTTGCGGGGTTATGGGCCAGGGCGCGCTGGCAGGTCTCGACGGCTTCCGGATTCCTGCCGAGTTCGAGAAGCAGTCGGCTGAGGGTCAGCGCCGCCTCGACATGGCCCGGGTCGTTTGACAGGACGAGATCGAATTCGACACGAGCCGCTTCCGTGTCGCCGAGTCGACGAAGGCATTCGGCCAGGTTGTAGCGAGCGTCCAGGTTGTCCGGCGCGAGGTCGCAGGCGCGGTGGAGGCATGCCCGGCTGTCTTCGAGCCGCCCTACCTGCCCGTGCAGCACGCCCAACAGAAATAACGCGTCCGCGGAATCCGGGTGCGCGGACAGGATGCGTTCGTAGGCGGTTCGTGCTTCCGGAAGATGCCCTGACTTGTGGAGTTGCAGGGCCTGATCGAGGTCGTACTCCCCGGAACCGGAGGGCACTACGCCTCGATCTCTATGCTGTAATCCTCGATCACGGTGTTGGCGAGGAGTTGTTCGCACATCTCCGCGACCCGCGCCTTTGCAGCGTCCGGGTCGGAATCCGAGAGCTCGATCTCGATAAACTTGCCCTGGCGAACGTCTTCCACGCCGTCGAAGCCGAGGCCCTCGAGGGACTGGTGGATCGCCTTGCCTTGCGGGTCGAGGACACCGTTCTTCAGGGTAACGTGGACGCGTGCTTTCACCGGAGGGGCCCGAGGCAGGAGTTACTGGAGTGTGGCGGGACCTTTTATGTCCTGCTGCGCCGATTCGGGCAGGATTCCGAGACGTCGGGCGACTTCCTGGTAGGCCTCCTCGACGCCGCCGAGATCGCGACGGAAG
>JAEPNS010000206.1 GCA_017643325.1 Alphaproteobacteria bacterium
GTTCGTGGTCAACAACTACCTTCTCGGCAAGGAGCCCTTCCCGTTCGACCTGCTCTACTGGAACTCGGATTCCACGCGCATGCCGGCGGAGATGCACCGCTTCTACCTGCGCAAGATGTACCAGGAGAACAAGCTGATCGAGCCGGGCGGGATTGAGCTCGACGGCGTCGGCATCGACCTCACAAAGGTCGACGTCCCGGTCTTCATGCTTTCGACCAAGGAAGACCATATCGCGCCGTGGAAATCGACCTATGCCGCGACCCAGATCTACAAGGGCAACACAAAGTTCTGCCTGGCCGGTTCGGGCCACATCGCCGGCGTCGTCAACCCGCCGAGCGTCGAGAAGTACGGCTACTGGACCAACACCAAGAACCCCGAGACCGCCGACGAATGGTTCGAGGGCGCGAAGGAGCACCCGGGCTCCTGGTGGCCCGAGTGGCGCAAGTGGCTGAAACGCCAGGCCGGCGGCCAGGTCGACGCCCGCACCCCGGGCGACGGCAAGCTGAAGGTCATCGAGGCCGCCCCGGGCAGCTACGCATCCCTGCGTATCGGCGCCCCGGTCGAGAAGGACTGACGACCGGGACCAGCAATCGGTCACCACAAACTTCCTCGTCACTCCCGCGAAGGCGGGAGTCCATTAACGCCGATACAAGACCAGGCCACCGCCTGTGTTTATGGACCCCTGCCTTCGCAGGGGTGACGAATCATCGTGACGCAAGGGGCGGTGCGAACTACTTCGCGCCGTTGCCCGACTTGAGGTGGTCCTGGGCGAGCCGGCAGTAGATGTCGACCGATTCCGGCCAGAAGGCGAGTTCCGCCTCGCGCAGCTCGCGCAGCGGCTTGGCCGGGATGCCGGCCCACAGTTCGCCCTTCTTGACGACCTTGCCCGGCGAGACCACGGCGCCTGCCGCGACCATCGCGCCGGTCTCCACGACCGCGCCGTCGAGCACCGTCGAACTCATGCCGATGAAGCAGCCGTCCTCCAGCGTGCAGGCGTGGATCAGCGCCGAGTGCCCGATGGTGATGTCGCTGCCGATATAGGTCGGCATGTGCTCGGTGCCGTCGGTGCGCGGCCCGTTCACATGGACGATGGTGCCGTCCTGGATGTTGGTGCGCTCGCCGATCCGGATGTGGCTGCCGCCGTCGCCGCGGATGACGCAGTTGTACCAGACGCTCGACCCCGCCCCGATATGGACGTCCCCGATCACCGCCGCCGTGTCCGCGACAAAGACGTCGTCGGCGATGGTGGGCGTGATCCCGAGGTAGGGCTTCAGCGGATTGGTCATGGCGAGGTTCCTTGGTCGCGCGACGCGACGGTTGGGTTACAGACCGGCGCCCTCGTCGGCGCCCGTCACGATATTGAGAGTCTGGACGGCCTGTCCGGAGGCCCCTTTTCCCAGATTGTCGATCTGGCCTGCAAGCACCGCCTGCCCCGTCTCGTCGTTGTGCAGCACGTAGAGCCGCAATTCGTTGGTGTCGTTCAGCCCCTCGGGGTCGAGCGTGGCGGTCGCGGCGTCAAAAGGCGCCACAGTCACGAAGCGCTCGCCGTCGTAGTGCTCGGCCAGCGCGGCGTGCAGGTCCGCCGCCGACGGCGAGCCCGGCAGATGCCACAGCGCCAGCGGCACCTGCACCAGCATGCCCTTGTAGTAGTCCGCTACGGACGGCACGAAGACCGGCGGCCGCGCCAGGCCGGCCCAGCGCGTGATCTCGGGCAGGTGCTTGTGCTGCAGGCCGAGCGCGTAGGCATAGATCGTCGAATCCGTGTGGTTGTCGGCGCTCTCATCCTCGAAGGCGGCAATCAGGGACTTGCCGCCGCCGGAATAGCCCGACACCGCGTTGATCGAGACCGGGTAATCGCCGGGCAGCAGCCCGCGCGCGACCACCGGGTGCAGCAGCGCGACCGCCGTGATCGCGTAGCAGCCCGGATTGCTGATCCGCTTCGATGCGCGGATTTCCTCGCGGAAACCGGGCTCGTACTCGGGAAATCCGTATGTCCAGCCGTCTGCCGTCCTGTGTGCGGTCGACGCGTCGATCACCACCGTCCCACCCTCGATCATCGACACCGCCTCGCGCGCGGCATCGTCGGGCAGGCAAAGGATCGCGACATCGGCCGCGTTCAGCGCATCGCGACGCGCGTCCGCGTCCTTGCGGTTCGCCTCGTCCAGGCTGATCAGCTCGATGTCGCCGCGCGGCGCCAGCCGCTCGTGGATCTGCAGGCCGGTCGTGCCGACCTCACCGTCGATGAAAACTGTCGTGCTCATAACGCGGGAGGATGTAACCCCTCAGCGGCGTCACGAAAAGGGGGATCGGTGCCGGAAACGGCCGACCGCCATCCAAGAATCGCCCCCTGCGACCTTGAGACCGCCGACATGCTCCCTTAAGGTGCGGATTATCAACAACATTTTCCGGACTTTGGCGGGGGCTGCCGTTGCGGTGCTTTCGGTTGGATCGGTTTGACACAGAGAGATAAGCAGGAGATCGCCCCATGCGCACGACTCTTTCCCACGCATTGAAACTCACGGCAGCGGCGTTGGCCGTCAGCGCCGCATTCGCGGTCGGCGCACAGGATGCCCACGCAGACTGTGGCGAGGTGTCCATCACGGAAATGAACTGGGCCTCGGCCTCCGTCGTGACCAACGTCGCGAAATTCATCATGGAACAGGGCTACGGCTGCGAGGTGACCGCCGTGCCGTCCGACACCGTCCCCGCCGCAACGTCGCTGGCCGAGAACGGCGAGCCGGATATCGCGACAGAAATGTGGATCAACTCCGCCCCCGTCTACCAGAAGCTCGAGGCCGAAGGGAAAGTGAAGACCGTCTCCAACGTCCTTTCGGACGGCGGTGCCGAGCACTGGCTGATCCCGAAATACCTCGCGGACAAGCACCCCGAACTGAAAACGATCGACGGCGTGCTCGCAAACCCCGAACTCGTCGGCGGTCGCTTCCACAACTGCCCTGAGGGCTGGGGCTGCCGGATCGTCAACGACAGCCTCAAGCAGGCCTTCGACCTCGAGGGCAACGGCATTGAGGTGTTCAACCACGGCTCCGGCGACACCCTCGCGGGTTCCATCGCGGCGGCCTACGCCAGCGAGGAACCCTGGTTTGGTTATTACTGGGCACCGACAGCCCTGCTCGGCAAGTACGAGATGGTTCCTGTCGATCTCGGGCCGTACAACGATGAGATCCATCAGTGCAACCGCAATACGGAGTGCAACAAGGTCGGAAAGTCGTCCTATCCGTCGGCGCGGGTCGTGACCGGTGTGACCACGGACTTCGCCGAACGCGAGCCGGAAGTGGTCGAGATGCTGTCGAAGCTGAGCTTCACAAACCAGCAGATGGGTGACGTGCTCGCCTGGAAGGAAGACAAGAACGCATCCATCGAGGAAGCGACCGTGTACTTCCTGACGACCTACAAGGACGTTTGGGCCGACTGGCTGAACGATGACGCGAAAGCGAAGTTGGCCGGACTGCTGAAGTAGTTCCCCGGCGGCACACGGACAGATCGGGCCTTTCGGGGCCCGATCTCCCCTCCGGCAAAACAATCTGACGGACGCGCGCGATGGCGACCTACGAACCGGTCTTCTCGGCCCTCGGCCTCAAGGAATGGTGCGAGAGCGGAGCGGAATCGGCCAGCGGGCCAACGTCCCTCGCCGACCTCATCGCCCGGAACACCGGCACGGATGTGCCCGCGCCCTCGATCTGGGAGTTGCCCTTCCCCTCGATGGACCAGCTCCACGAGGCCTGTCCGGCGTTTCCACAGTCGCGCGCGCTGACCAAGGGAATCGAGAACGGCTTCCTCGACATCAAGGATGGGTTGAGCCTGGTCCTGGACCCTCTCACCCAACCGTTGAGCTGGTTCCTGGAAGGTTCGCTGTGGGTGTTCGAGGCAATACCCTGGTGGATCATGATCCCGGTCCTGCTGGTGATCGTGATGCTCGTCAGCCGGTCGCGACCGCTGGTGGTGTTCGTCGCTGTCTGCCTGCTCGGAATGGCCTTCATCGACTACTACAGCTTTGCGGCGCAGACCCTTGCCGTCATATTCGTCTGCGCGCTCCTGTGCGTGGTCCTGGGCGTGCCCATCGGGATCGCCATGTCGCGCAGCGACCGGCTGCAACGCGCGATCATTCCCGTGCTCGACATGCTGCAGACCTTGCCGGCATTCGTGTACCTGATTCCCCTGATCTTCCTGTTCTCGGTGACCGAACCGAAGCTCTATGGTATCGCGATCATCCTCTACGCGATCGTGCCGGTGGTCAGGCTCACCGACCTGGGCATCCGCCTCGTCGACAAGGACGTGATCGAGGCGGCCGACGCCTTCGGCATGACCGACCGCCAGAAACTCGTGAAGGTGCAGATTCCCCTCGCCCTGCCCAACATCATGGCCGGCGTGAACCAGACGATCATGATGAGCCTGTCCATGGTGGTCATCGCATCGCTTGTCTCGGCTCCTGGCCTCGGCGTGCTGGTGCTGCGTGGCATCCGCAATCTTGAACTGGGTGTCGGCCTGGTCTCCGGCCTCGGGATCGTGATCCTCGCGGTGATCCTCGACCGGACGACCAAACTCGCACTCGCGCGCATCAACGCGGGACAAAACCAGTGAGTGCGCGTACGGACGAGCCCGAAACCAAGATCGGGATCCGGAACCTGTACAAGATTTTCGGACCCGATCCGCAGCGCGCGCTCAAGGCCGTGAAAGACGACGGCCTCGGCAAGCCGGAACTGCTTGAGCAGACCGGCCATGTGCTCGGCCTCCAGGACATCAACGTCGATGTGAAGGCGGGCGGGATCACGGTCATCATGGGCCTGTCGGGTTCAGGCAAGTCGACCCTGATCCGTCATGTGAACCGCCTGATCGACCCGACAGCCGGCGAGATCATCTACAACGGGAGCGATATCCTGCGGTGCGGGGCGGAAGAGTTGCGGAAGATACGCCGCGAGCAGATGTCGATGGTGTTCCAGAAGTTCGCGCTCCTGCCCCACAGGACGGTGGCGGAGAATGCCGCGATGGCGCTCGAAGTCCGCGGAATCGCGCGGAGCGAGTACATTCCCGAAGCAGAGAAATGGCTCGATCGCGTCGGCTTGCATGGCTACGGCGAAAGCTACCCGCACCAGCTTTCGGGCGGCATGCAGCAGCGCGTCGGAATCGCCCGCGCTTTGACGTCGAACGCGGAGATCATGCTGATGGACGAGGCCTATTCGGCCCTGGATCCGCTGATCCGCACCGACATGCAGGACCTGCTGCTGGAGCTCCAGAAGGAACTGCAGAAGACAATCCTGTTCATCACCCACGATCTCGACGAGGCGCTCAAGCTCGCCGACCATCTGGTGATCCTGAAAGACGGCGCAATTGTTCAGCAGGACGAACCGCAGACAATCCTCCTGGAACCGAGCGATCCCTACATCGTCGACTTCGTGAGCGACATCAATCGCGCACGGGTTCTGCGCGTACGCACGGTGATGGACAGGAGCACGGACACCGGCGATATGAGCATCGCCGGGGAGATTGACCAGGAGGACAACCTGGAATCGGTGATCGCGATGGCCGAGGGCGACACCCGCAAGACCTACCTGGTGAAGGACGGCGATCGAAAGGTCGGGGTCCTTCGTATGGAGACGTTGATCAAATCCCTCGTCCCGACCGAGGCGTCCGACGACGGCGACCGGGTCCGCTAACCAGCTCCGGGCGGCATTCCGGGTCCCGCGGCAGGGAATTTTCTCGCCGTTCGGGTGTTAGCGCATGGACAGTCACATGAAAGGGTTTGT
Source organism: Alphaproteobacteria bacterium (assembly GCA_017643325.1). Lineage (GTDB taxonomy): Bacteria > Pseudomonadota > Alphaproteobacteria > UBA6615 > UBA6615 > JABJAG01. The sequence goes on from JAEPNS010000206.1 coordinate 5,763, forward strand.
CATGCCGTCGGCCATGTCCTCCAGCGCCCGGTTCTTCCTGATCGCACTCCTCGCAACGCTTTCGCTGCTGGCCGCGGGTGCCGCACAGGCCCAGCAGAAAGTCACGCTCCCGGACTATGTCATCGAGGAATTCGGCGAACCGCCGGCGGTGCCGGACGGGCCGCTTTCCGACGAACTGCGGGCGGCCCTCACGGTGGCCTTCGTGGACAGCATGGAGGACTCGGCCTGGCAGGAACCCCAGGCACAGGCCCTGGTCGAGATTGTCGCCGCGAAGGACCCCCGGATCGTCTGGCTGATCGCGGACCTGATGCGGTTCGTGCCCGGGCGCCAGCTGAGCCTCGGCCTTGCCGGCGCGTCCGCGGAGCTGCTCGGCATCGAGACGCCGACGCAGAACGAGTGGGGCGTCATCACGGACCACCTGATCGCCTGGGACATCCCCGCGCCGCCGGACTACCTGTTCTTCAAGCGCGCCATCTTCACCTCGCTGATTCCCGGCTGGGACAGGATCTTCGTCGAGGGCGATATCGACTGGCGGCACGTGTCCTGGGGCGGCGTCCTGATCGACGACCGCCCCTACGACG
>JAEPNS010000207.1 GCA_017643325.1 Alphaproteobacteria bacterium
ACGCCGGTGCGCAGGCTCGACAGGTCGAAGCTTTCGAACTCGGCGTGGTCGAGCTGGGCGATGAACATGGTCGGCACCCCGTAAAGCGACGTGCAGCGTTCTTCCGAAATCGCCTGCAGGGTCGCGAGCGGGTCGAAGGCATCGGACGGGTAGACCATCGCCGCGCCGTGAGTGACCGCAGCCAGGTTGCCGATCACCATGCCGAAGCAGTGGTACAGCGGCACCGGGATGCAGATGCGGTCGGCGTCGGTGTAGCGCATGGTCCGGCCGATGAAGTAGCCGTTGTTGAGGATGTTGTGGTGGGTCAGCGTCGCGCCCTTGGGCGAACCGGTCGTGCCCGAGGTGAACTGGATGTTGATGGGGTCGTCGAACTGCAGCGTCGGCGCGATCTCGTCCAGCGCCGCGTGGCCCGCAGTTGCGCCTTTCGCCATGACCTCCTCGAACGTCCAGGAGCCCGGCACGGCATCGTCGCCGATCTGGATCACGGTCTTCAGGTGGGGCAGCGTCTTCGCCGCCAGTTCCCCCGGCGCGCATGCATCGAGTTCCGGCGCCAGCTCGCGGACCATGCCGAGATAGTCGCTGGTCTTGAACCGCGCCGCCGTGACCAGCGCCGCGCATTCCACCTTGTTGAGCGCGTATTCCAGTTCGGCCAGCCGGTAGGCCGGGTTGATGTTGACCAGCACCAGTCCCGCCTTGGCGGTCGCGAACTGGGTGATCGCCCACTCGGCGTTGTTCGGCGACCAGATACCGATCCGCCGGCCGGGCTCCAGCCCGAGCGCGACCAGCCCGGCCGCGAGGTTGTCCACGCGCTGCTTCAGGTCCGCCCAGGTCCAAAAGATCCCCTGGTGCCGCACGATGAGCGCGTCCCGGTCGCCCCAGCGTTCGACGGCGCGGTCGAAATGCGCGCCGATCGTCTCGCCGATCAGCGGCTCGTCCGACGCGCCGTGGCAATAGCTTTGGGTGTAGGCCATCGCCCTACTCCTCCGGCTCGGTGGTGAACTGGAGCGGGTGGCCTTCCTTGCGGGCGAGCTCGGTCGCCTCGCTGGCCTTGGTCTCGGCGATATCGCGGGCATAGACCGCCACGACCGCTGTGCCGAGCTGGTGGGCGGCCATCATCACGCGGTAGGCCTGTTCATCGCCCAGCCCGAACACCGCGCGCAGAACCAGCACCACGAACTCGCGCGGCGTGTAGTCGTCGTTGAGCAGCAGCACCTTGTGCATGCGCGGGCGCTGGGTCTTCACCCGCGTCTTGGTAGCGGTGTTGACGTTCGGGTCGCCACTGCCGTCGTCGTCGTCCCCGTTATCGGAGTTGCCGCGCGGAATCGGGACTGTGAGGGGCCATCGCATGACGGCCAAGCCTCGCATGCCCGGCGCGCAAAGAAAACGGCCGGGCGCGATCCCCGCGCCCGGCCGCCATTCGATGTCTCGCAGGCCCTGATGCTGAGCCTGTCGAAGTATGAGGGCACCGCAACCGCATCCTTCGTCAAGCTCAGGATGCGGCAGCGGGGCGAGTCCCGGTTAGCCGAGTGCCTTCACGTCCGCGAGCGTCTTCTCGGGCTCGGGGCGGGAGGTGTAGTTCGGATCGATATCCGTCGCCCGGACGATGCCGTCGGAATCGACGACGATGCGCGCGGGCATCGGCAGCGTCCAGCTGTCGTCGCCGTTGGTCTCCACCATGGGCAGCTTGAAACCCTGGTAGATCGCCTTGACGTCCTCGGGGACCTCGAACCGCAGGCCGAGCTTGGCGGCGTATTCGTTGCCCGGGTCGCTCAGCATGTCGAACTCGATGCCGTGCTTCTCGATCATGTCCTTGCTGTAGGACGGAAGTTGCGGCGTGATCGCGACGAGGGTCGCGCCGGCGGCTTTCAGATCGTCGTTGATTTCCTGCATAGCGTACAGCTCTGCATTGCAATAGGGTCACCAGTGGCCGCGGAACACCGTGAGAACCACGGCCCCCTGCGCCAGCAAGTCATCCGAGTTGACGGTCTCGCCGTCGGCGTTCTTCAGGGAGAACGACGGCAGCTTTTCGCCGACCTTGATGGTTGAGTCCATGATGCCGGACTCGCGGAGGGCCTGTGTGGCGGCGCCCATCGTCTTGCGCGCCTCCTCAGGTATCCGCTTGGCACCCGCGGCACTGATCTCCGCGAGTTTTTCCTGCAAGCTCATTTGAAACTCCGGTTAGGGTGAGAAGACGCTGGGAGCGTACGTGCGAAATGTGACAGCCGCCACCAAAACGTACGGATCGCGCCCGGTTTCGCCGTCACAAGTCATTCATCTAGAATGACAGGATACCGCGCACGGCGGCCGCAGCGGGCCGCCGGGCCAGGACGGGGTGGGGCATGAACGTCGCGAAAACGGCCGTTCTTCTGGGGTTTTTCATCGCCACGACGCTGACTGCGCCTGTCGTGGCGCAGCCGGGCTCGGGCTGGCAGACCCCCGACGACACGCTGCGTACGCTGGCGGCCCGTCCGCTGGCCGCGGGAGAGGCATCCCCGCTGCCGGTCGCGGACGTCGAGATGCCGCGCGCCGGTGACGAGAACGCCTACGGCATCAAGGTCCCGCAGGATCTCCAGACGGCCTATGATGCGTTCCTCGCCGGGGACACGGCGGCGGCGCTTGCGGCGCTCGAGCGTGTCGGTGCCGGCGACGACAGGCGGCTCGCATGGCACCTGTCCGCCCTTCGCGCGCAGGTCCTGATCGCGGCCGGGCGGGCCGCCGACGCCGAGCGCGAACTCGACCGCACCGAACTGCTCGAACAGGCGGCGTTCGGCAACACGGTGTTCGCCCGCGCACTGCGCGGCGAGGCACTGGTCTGGATCGGCGACTTCGACCGCGCCGTCGACGTGCTCACCCCGGTGGTCGAGGAGCTCCGGGACTGGCGCCTGCCCACCAGCTACATGGCCCCGCCGTCGAACATTCCCGAGCTGGTCTACAAGACCACGGCGCAGCTGCGCGCCTACATCGCGCTCGCCGCACAGTATGTCCTGCGCGGCCAGCCCGCGGACGCGCTCGCCTGGGCGGAGCGGGCGGAGATCCTCTTCGCGGACGTGCACTACGTCTCGAACCACTCGCTCTACGGCCTGTTCGTGTCGGTGCATGCGGACAGCTACTACGGCCGGGCGATCAACCTGTCCTTCCTCGGCGCCGCGCGCGCGATCACGGCGCGGAACATGGACGCGGGCGCGGACGATCTTGCGCGCGCGGACGCGTTCTACGACGCGATCGGCTTTTCGGGCGGGAAGCTGACGACCCAGGCCCTGCGGGCCTGGTCCGCGCTTGCCATCGGGGATTTCGAGCGGGCCGAAGCCGAGGCGGCCCGGGCCGTGGAGATGGCGCTCGCGGCCGGCCATGCCGACATGATCTGGCGGGTGCAGGCGTTGCGTGGCGAGGCGCTGCTCGCCGACGGCCGCCCGGACGAGGCCGAGCGCGCGCTGCGCAGCGCGGAGGCCGCTGTCGATGCGGTCTCGGGCGCGCTCGCGAGCGACCGTGCGAAGCGCCGGTTCGGGGTCGGCAAGAGCGACATCACCTACCGGCTCGCGCAATTCGACATCGCGCGCGGCGACCTCGCGCAGCTCTTCGCAGACCTGGAACGCGGGCGCGCGCGGGCCTTCGTGGACATGATGGCGGGCGTGCGAATCGGTGCCGCGCAGGGCGACGCGGACGCGGCACGCATCGCCGCCATCGATGCCGAGGTCCGCCGGTTGCGCCTCGTCTCGGCCACGCGCGGCGAGAGCGAACCCGCCGGGGTCGCCGCGCTGCTGGAGGAACGCGCCGCGCGGCTCGCCGCGTTGGCCGAACGCAAGCCGGAACTGGCGGACGCGCTCGGCGTGCGCGTGGCATCGATCGACGACGTGCGTTCAGGCCTGCGTGCCGGCGACGTGCTCGTCTACGGCATTCCCGCGCGCGGCGCCGAGGCGATGCAGCTCCTGATGATCACCGCCGATGGTGCAAAGCTGTTCGCGACGGCGGCGACGCCTGACCGCCTGGATGCCTACCTGTCGGCCCTGCACGACGCCGTCGAAGCCGGAGACGCCGGCCGCCAGCTGCGCACGGGCACGGCTTTATCCGAGGCGCTCAGCATGGGCGCATGGCCCGCCGCGAAACGCTATCTCGTCGTCCCCACGGGGCCCCTCTTCTTCGTGCCTTGGGGCATGGTGACCGGCGACGCACCGGTGGTGGTGCTGCCGAACGCCGGCTGGGTCCAGCGCGCGGACGCCGGACCGGACGCGGACACCGGCGTCGTGGTTGTCGGGGACCCCGATTTCGGCGGTGCACTGCCGCAGCTCCCCGGCGCCAGGGCCGAAGCGTCGAGCATCGCAAAGCTCTACGGCGCATCGTCCCTGTCGGGCGCGGCCGCCACGGAGCCCGCCGTGCGCGGCGCCGTCGGGACGCGGGCAAGCGTCCTTCATCTCGCCACCCACGGCCGGTTCGAGCCCGCCTTCCCGCTGCGCTCCGCGGTCTATCTCGCCGGAACGTCCGGTGCCGCGGAGGCGGTCACGGCGCGCGACCTGTTCGCGGAGCCCCTGCCCGCGCGGTTCGTCGTGCTTTCGGCCTGCGAGACCGGCGTCGGCCAGACGACCGCGGGAGACGACTTTCTCGGTCTCGTGCGCAGCTTCTACCTCGGCGGCAGCGTCGGGGTCGTCAATTCGCTCTGGCCGGTCGACGACGCGGGCACGAAAGTCTTCATGGAGGCCTTCCACGGCAATCTCCCGCGCGGCGCGTCGGCCGCCTGGCTCGCCGCGCGTGACGCGGCCCGCGATGCCGGTTTCCCCCCGTCGGTCTATGGCGCGTTCGTCCTGGGCGGCGCGCTGGACGGCTAGATGGCGCGCTTCCGGAACATCGCCGGGGTTGCCGTGCTCGCCGTCGCCATCGGCCTGGTTGCGGCCGGCGCTGCGCGCACGGTCTCGCTGGCGGCGATGCTGGAAAACTGGCTGCTCGACCTGCGCATTGCCGTCACCGCCCCCGAGGTGCCGCCCGACCCGCGCATCGGGATCGTCGCGATCACCGAGGACACGCTGGCGACCCTCACCTATCGCCACCCCGTCGACCGGGAGCTGCTCGCGCGCCTCGTGCGCAAGGCCGACGCGGCGGGCGCGAAGGCGATCGGGTTCGACATCCTGTTCGACCAGGCGACCGAACCGGAGAAGGACAAGGCCTTCGAGGACGCCGTCCGCGAGACCGCGATCCCGGTGTTCATCGCCCACGCCGACGCCCGCGACGGGCTGACCGACAAGCAGGTCGAGTTCCTGTCGAACTTCGCGCCGCGGGCGCGCCGCGCCTATGTGAACCTGATCCGCGACGACCGCGACGGCACCGTTCGCGCGACCCTGGCGGGACGCGAGGTCGACGGGGAGTTCCGCCCCGGCATGGCCGCGGCGCTTGCAGGCCTGGAGGAACCGGACCAGCGCCAGGTGATCCGGCTGCGCCGCCACGAGGACGGCTCGCTGTCGCCGTTTCCCCGGTACCCTGCGCACGCGTTCCACCTGCTCCCCGATGCCTGGCTGAAGGACCGGCTGCTGCTCGTCGGCGCGGACCTGCCGCATGAGGACCGGTTCGCCACCTCGTTCGTCGCGATGCACGGGCTGCAGGAGGGCACGCGCGCAGGGGTCGAGATCCACGCCCAGTCGCTCGCCGACCTGATCGACGGCGAGCCCTTCGCGCGAACCGGTTTCGCGTTCGATTCCGTGCTTGCGGCGGTCCTGGCGCTCATCGGGCTGGTGATCGGCATGGCGTCGGGCCGCATGATCTTCAAGATCGCAGGCGCGGGGGTGATCGTCGCGGCGCTGTGGGCGGGCGGAAGCTGGGCCGTCGGCGAGGCGGGGCTGGTGATCCCGCTGGTGATGCCGACGGTCGCCCTCGCCGCCTCGACCGGGCTGGGCGCGGCCATCGCGGGCCGCCGCCACCGGGCCGAGAAACGCTTCATCCGCGACGCCATGTCCCGCTACGTGGCCGAGACCGTCGTCGAGGACCTGCAGCGCAACCCGGACAAGCTGCGCCTCGGGGGCGAACGGCGTGAACTGACACTGATCTTCACCGACATCGCGGGCTTCACCACCACGTCCGAGGCGACGCCCGCGGACGTCCTGGTGCCGATCCTGAACGACTATCTCGACGGGATGAGCGGGATCGTAATGGAGCATGGCGGCACGGTCGACAAGTTCATCGGCGACGCGCTCGTCGCGATCTTCGGCGCGCCGGTGGACCAGCCGGACCACGCGGCCCGGGCGGTCGCCTGCGCACGGGCGCTGGACGCGTTCGCGACCGGGTTCATCGCCGAC